>CAYFEZ010000001.1:0-23284 GCA_964342215.1 uncultured Dehalococcoidales bacterium
ATGATGTCTTAGGTACTCTCAGCCAGCAAGCCAGCCAGCAGGACATTGATACCATCATTGTTACTGGCGATGCCGATGCCATGCAACTAGTATCGTCTCGAGTAAAAGTGCTCTACCCGAAACCAAGGGGAAACTTCAGCAACACCGATCTTTTTGATGAAACTGCCGTAATCCAGAAATACGGCATCAAGCCCGAGCAGATTACTGGTCTCAAAGCACTAAAGGGCGACCCCTCAGATAATATCCCTGGCGTTCCTGGCATCGGCGAAAAAACCGCTGCCAAGCTCCTCCAGCAATTTGGCACCGTAGACCAAATCTATGCCCACATAGGCGAGGTGACGCCACCCAAGCTGCGGGCTCTACTACGGGAAAATGAAAACGTTGCCCGCCAGAGTAAGGAATTGGCTACCATCGTTACCCAGACACCGATTACTCTTAACTTGAATGACTGCCACCGTAGCCACTATGACCGGAATAAAGCGGCCGAGCTTTTCCGCGAGCTTGAGTTTTCTAGTCTATTACCCAAATTACCTGAAGTGGAAGAAATAGCCCCCGAAACCGGTGCTCAGGTTAAGCCTAAGCCACCATCTCAGGCAGATTATCACATTGTAAATACCACCACAGACCTTGACGAATTACTAAATCGCCTGTCAGCAGCTAAATCCTTCGCCTTTGACGTGGAAACGACCAGCCTGAATGCCATGTTAGCCCAATTGGTTGGCGTCTCTATATCGCCAGCTCCCGGCGAAGCTTATTACATCCCCGTTGGTCACGTCGGCTGGGAACAGGTAGAGCAACTACCACTGAAACAGGTAATCAGCCGACTAAAGCCCCTACTGGAAGACCCCCATCTAGCCAAACTTACCCATAACGGCAAGTATGATATGATGGTGCTGGCGGAGTATGGAATCACAGTTAGCAATCTAACTTTTGATTCTATGGTCGCCGCCTACCTATTGGGTGAGAAGTCCTTGGGCTTGAAAGCCCTAGGGTTTAGCAAGTTGGGCATTGAAATGACCCCAATCACATCTCTCATCGGCTCCGGGACCAAACAAATTTCCATGTCCCAAGTAGAGGTAAGCCAGGCCGCTGATTACGCTGGCGCCGATGCGGACATCACCGGACAACTAACCGAATTGTTTGCAACAGAGCTTCACCAGCAAGGACTGTGGCAATTATTTTCGCAGGTTGAGATGCCGCTGGTGCCAGTACTTCTAAATATGGAAAGGAACGGCGTGGCTCTGGATAAAGAGTTGTTAAGGCGGCTGTCACACCGCCTCGGTGAGAAGCTATTCGAACTGGAAACTGAAATATATAATAGCGTAGGGCACCGGTTTAATATAAACTCCCCACAGCAACTTAGCACTGTCATCTTTGAAGAGTTGAAACTACCATCCTCACGCAAGGTCAAGGTAAAAAGTGGCTTCTTTTCTACCGAGGCTTCGGTGCTTGAAGGACTCCGCAGTACCCATCCTATGGTAGATGACCTTTTGGAATATCGGCATCTATTTAAGCTAAAATCAACCTATGTTGATGCCTTGCCCAACTTAATTAACCTTAAAACCGGCCGGGTACATACCAGTTTTAATCAGACCAGGACAGCTACCGGACGGCTTTCATCCAGCGAACCTAATTTGCAAAATATCGCTGTCCGTGACGATTTGGGAAAAGAAATTAGGCAAGCCTTTATTGCCCCCCCGGGCTCCCTGCTTATGGCTGGGGACTATTCCCAAATTGACCTGCGCGTTTTAGCCCATCTATCTCAGGATATAAGCCTGCTCAACGCCTTTCGCCATGACGAGGACATTCATACTGCCACCGCTGCCCAACTATTTGGGGTGGATGCCTCAAAGGTTACACCAAATAGACGCCGACTGGCCAAAACGGTCAATTTCGGCGTTATCTACGGTATGAGTGACTACGGTCTGGAGCAGGCCACCGAACTATCACGAGAAGAGGCAGCCCAGTTCATTATCTCCTATTTTGGAAAACACCCAGGGGTTAAGCAATATCTTGAGTCTACTAAAACACAGGCCAGAGAAATGGGTTATGTCCAGACGCTGCTGGGCAGAAGGCGCTTCATCCCTGAAGTTGACTCCGCAAACCGACAGGTAAGGGAAGCCGCCGAACGTATGGCCATAAATATGCCCGTGCAGGGAACTTCGGCCGACATCATAAAGGTAGCCATGAATAACCTAAACCGGGAACTCCAAAAAAACCATCTGAAAAGCAAGATGGTGCTTCAGGTACACGACGAGCTTATCTTCGAAGTACCTGAGGAAGAATGGGAAATAATGGGGCAACTCGTTCCAGAGATAATGTCCACGGCCGTGGAGCTTAATGTTCCTCTTAATGTAGATATCAAGAGCGGCAATAATTGGGGAGAAATGGAGTAGGCCAAAATGCCTGAACTACCTGAAGTAGAGACAACAATAAATGAACTCTTGCCCTACATTGTTGGGCGTCGTATTACCGATGTCACCCTCTGTTGGGAAGGCATAGTGCGCCAGTCATCAGCAGAAGAATTCCGCTCCCATCTTATTGGACAAAAGATAACCGGGGTGACTCGGCGCGGCAAATATCTCATCCACAACCTAACCAGTAATAAAAAACTCATTATCCATCTGAAAATGAGCGGGGCTCTACTGGTCAGCCAAAGTTCATCAGAACCGCCCAAATATACCCGTGCCATCATCTGCCTGGATAATGATAGCAATATTTTCTTTCGTGACCCACGTAAGTTTGGCGTGATGTGGCTGGTAGAGGATGCAAATTCCATCATCGGTAAGCTCGGTCCCGAACCATTAACAGCCAGCTTTACCCCTCGACTTCTGGCTCAACTTCTTGATAACCGTAAAGCTCCGATTAAGGCACTCCTCTGTGACCAGCACCTTATTGCCGGCATCGGTAATATGTATGCCGATGAAACCCTCTTTGCTGCCAGAATCCACCCGTTAAGACTGGGAGGAAGCCTATCCCCAGATGAGGTAGAACGTCTTCACAATACCATCCAGCACGTATTGAGAGCCGCTATCGGTAACAAGGGAGCCAGCATTGAGAATTACATGCGCCCTAGCGGAACGCTAGGTACAGCCCACTTTAAATTCAATGTTGCCCACCGCCGTGGGCAACATTGCCCTGTCTGTGGTACTCCACTCAAGCGCATTACTGTTCGTAATCGTGGCACTTATTTCTGCCCCAAATGCCAGCCGGAACCTTAATCCCAGAGACGGAAGGGAGGATACTTATCGGTCATCAGTGCCATATAGGCACACACACGATATGACCAAAGGTTCATCCCCATAACAAATTTAAAGATATCCTCGTGGTGTTTACCAGTAAATAGCAATACTACAGCCGCGATAATGACAATAACTATTTGAAGACCAAACGGCTGTTGTTTACTCCCGCCCTGGAAGAAACTAACGATAAGGAGGTGTGGAATAGCCAGCAGCCACCATTTTACCAGCACCAGCCCCTTACTCAGCCTTTCGGGATATTCAATCTGCAGGTCAGCCGGGTAGTCGTAGACAGATTCCAGGGTAAAGGGTGGATACTTATCCGTACCATTAGCTTCATAACTGTAGAAACCTACGCGCCACGTCCAGCGGAGAACTCCAACATTAAAGTCAAATAGGATTCTAGGGTACTTACCCGTGAACAGGATAGCGAAGAAAACGGTAACCCACACCAGCAAAAGAGCGATCCACAAGCCCACCACAATAACATAGTGTGGTATTGCCAGCAACCATTTAACGAGCCACAAAGCCCTAGACGGCGGGTGGGTAAGTTCACCCTTGATAGAAACCGGATAGACACTCCCCTGTAGCGACATATCCCACCTCTTTTTTTGGCATTTAGTAAATAATTAAGTATAGCGTAGCCCTTCCGATGACCCCTGTCAATACTGCAAGCCAAAGCGAACCTTATTCTTGTCACCACCAATCACCGTGCTATACTATAATATAAACTAGTTTGATAAATCAGGAGATAGAAATAAATGACAGGACTCCTTTTTGGAACCGCCGGTATTCCCCATAGTGCCAAATTACAAGGCACCACCTCAGGGATTGAGCGAGTTGCCGAACTGGGGCTCGGTTGTATGGAGTTAGAGTTTGTTCAAGGAGTAAAAATGGGGGAGAAAAGTGCCCTGGCAGTCGCGGAAACAGCTATCGGGATGGGAATAAAACTATCAGCCCATGCCCCATACTTTATAAATCTTAACGCCCACGATCCGGAGAAGATAAAAGCCAGCCAGAATAGAATACTGCAAACAGCCCGCATTGCCTCATTATGTCATGCGGAAAGCATTGTTTTCCACGCTGCTTTCTATCTCGGTGACACTCCGGAAAAGACCTACAGTATGGTAAAGAAATCATTGAAGGAGATAACTCTCCAACTTAAACGAGAAGCTAATCATGTGTGGGTCAGACCGGAGGTTCTAGGCAAGGGTAGCCAGTTCGGAACAATAACAGAAATCCTCAATTTATGCGCCGAGATGGATGGATTAGCCCCCTGCATAGACTTTGCTCACTGGCATGCCCGCACCGGGGAATTCAATTCCTACCTGGAATTCACCTCCATTCTACGCCAAATCAAAAAGCAGCTAGGTACAGCTGCCCTAGATAATATGCATATCCATCTGGCTGGTATTGCTTATGGCAAAAAGGGAGAAATAAAACACCTGAACTTACAAAAGTCAGATTTTCAATATACTGAATTACTCAAAGCACTAAAAGATAACGATGCTAAAGGCAGGGTTATCTGCGAAAGTCCCAATTTGGAAGAGGACGCCCTACTCTTACAAGCAACCTATAAGTCCTTGGGGGAAAATTAATAGCAGTAGTCCTGCTCCCAGTCCCCACCCCCTTTTAGGATACCCTCTACTCCATCCGTATCGTAACAGCCAATCAAGTAAGCACTGCTCAACTCATTTTAACCCTGTAGTTGCTGTGCAGTAAACACTATGATATACTTTAGGCTAGTTATCGATAATTGGCTCAGGAATTAGAAAGGATTCAAGCGTGCCAGAAACAGCTACAATTAAACAACTTTTAGAAGCCGGGACTCACTTTGGACACCAGACCAGCCGCTGGCATCCGCGCATGAAGAGCTACATCTTTACCAAGCGCAATGGCATTCACATTATTGACTTACAACAAACTGCCAGCATGTTAGAAAAAGCCTGTGATTATATCCAGCAAGTAGTCGCCGAAGGAGGTAGTATTCTTTTTGTCGGCACCAAAAAACAAGCTCAAGAAACTATAGAGCAAGAAGCACAGCGCTGTGGCATGTATTATGTCAATAATCGTTGGCTAGGGGGAGTGCTGACCAATTTTACTACTATCCAGGCCCGCATAGACCATCTAGTCCGTTTGGAAAACCAGCAAGCTAAAGGTGACTTTGGCCGCCTACCCAAAAAGGAAGCCCTAAAGCTTGAGGAGGAGATTTTACGCCTCAATCGGCAGGTAGGCGGTTTCAAAGAGATGACTAGCCTACCAACCGCTCTATTCATTGTTGACCCGACCAAAGAAAATATTGCTCTGGCTGAAGCCCAACGCTTAGGAATACCAGTAGTAGCTATAGTAGACACCAATTGTAACCCAGACGATATAGACTACCCTATCCCCGCCAATGACGATGCAATTAGAGCCATCAGACTGATATGCAGTAAAATCGCTGATTCAGTCATCAAAGGTAAAACTGGTGATAAAGTTATGCCAACAGAATTAGACGAGCAAGAGGGAGGGGAAGAGCCCGAAGTTACCGAAATTACTGAGCCTGCTATCTTCACCTCCGATAGCGGGTAAGAGACAGGTGAAGAAATTGGAAATTACCATAACCACAGTAAAAGAACTGAGAGACCAGTCAGGTGCTGGGATCATGAGCTGCCGGAACGCTCTTCTCGACGCAGAAGGAGATATAGAAAAGGCTCTCAATATTCTGAGGCAACAAAGCCTGCTCCAAGTAGAGAAAAAAGCGACGCGCGCTACCACCCAAGGGATAGTTGAAGCCTATGTGCATGCCGGGAATCACATCGGCGCCATGGTTGAGGTGAACTGCGAAACCGACTTTGTCGCCCGTACTGACGAATTCAAGGAATTGGCTCATAATCTAGCCATGCAAGTAGCTGCTTTATCTCCCCAATTTGTCACTAAGGAAGAAATCCCAAATGATACTATCGTGGAACCTCAGGTAGCCTGTCTACTCCTCCAACCTTACATTAAGGATACCACCAATACTGTCCAAGATATTATTAATGGAACTATTGCCAAGGTAGGCGAGAATATCCAAGTAAAAAGGTTTGCCAGATTCGAACTAGGTGGCTAGGTGTCAAAATATGACCGCTGCCAAATATAAGCGTGTTTTACTTAAACTAAGTGGGGAGGCTTTCAGCGGCGACGCTGGCTTTGGTATTGATGCCTGTACCATAACCAAGATAGCCAAACAAATTAAACAAGTGATAGAGATGGGGGTTGGTGTCGCTATTGTTGTCGGCGGCGGCAATATCTGGCGTGGGGTGCAGGCTGAGAAGAATGGAATGGATAGAGCCACCGCTGATTACGCCGGGATGCTGGCCACAGTGATAAATGCCCTAGCTCTCCAAGATGCACTGGAGAAAGAAGGCGTAACCACCAGAACCCAGTCAGCTATCTCTATTCAGCAG
The DNA here is from genome assembly GCA_964342215.1 of uncultured Dehalococcoidales bacterium. GTDB lineage: Bacteria > Chloroflexota > Dehalococcoidia > Dehalococcoidales > CAYFEZ01 > CAYFEZ01. The sequence goes on from CAYFEZ010000001.1 coordinate 6,668, forward strand.
GTAGCCGAGCCGTACATCAGACGTCGGGCTATTCGTCACCTAGAGAAGGGAAGAGCCGTTATCTTCGCTGGGGGCACTGGCAATCCATATATGACCACTGATACTGCTGCCGCTCTGCGCGCCATAGAGATTGAGGCTGAAACCCTACTTATGACAAAAAATAATGTTGATGGGATCTATAGCGCTGACCCCCGAAAAAGTCCTAATGCCAAGAAGTTTGACAAGCTCACTTACCTTGAGGCATTAAATATGCGCCTAGCAATAATGGATGCTACCGCTCTCTCCTTATGTTTAGAAAACAAATTACCGATAATCGTTTTTGATCTCCGAGCTCCCCGCAGCATAGAACGTACCGTAATCGGTGAGCCTATTGGCACCATGGTATCCAGCGAGAAATAATATGATTGACCGTATTTTATGGAGTATTGAAGCAAAGATGCGCACCTCGATTGAGGCTTTACAGAGAGAATTGGCCACCATACGTACTGGTCATGCTACCCCTGCGTTAATAGAACACATCAAGGCGGAATATGCCGGCATTCCTACCCCACTTAATCAAATTGCAGGCATTTCCGCACCTGAGGCAAGACTCCTCGTCATCCAACCTTGGGACCGAGATAGCATACACAGCATAGAGAAAGCCATCTTAAAATCTGACCTCGGGCTAAATCCGTTGAGCGATGGTAATGTAATTCGATTAAATATTCCACCAATCACTGAAGAGAGGCGGCAAGAACTGATAAAGATGGTACGACGGCGAATCGAAGAAAGAAGAATTACCATACGCAACCTAAGGCGTGATGCTATGGAAGAACTAAAAGAATCAGAGAAGAATAGGGATATATCCCAAGACGAGCATAAGCGCGCCATAACTCAATTACAAAAGCTAACAGACAGCTTCATTACTGCTGCTGAACAAATTGGGCAGGATAAAGAAGCCGCTCTGGTGGAGATCTAATCTGAGTGAACTATTTTTCCGCAAGTACTGAGTAATGAAAGCTGCTTCACCGGCACTAAAAAAATTCGCTTGCTTTCCCAAACATATCGCCATTATTATGGATGGTAATCGTAGATGGGCAGACGAGCGTGGACTGCCACGGCTTGAGGGACACAAGGCTGGAGTAGCAAGTCTGCACTCTGTAATAGAATATTTGGGCAAATACCAGCTAAAATACCTCACCGTTTATGGCTTTTCGACAGAAAACTGGAGCCGCCCTGAAGATGAAGTTACAGTTTTACTCCTATTATTAGAAGAGGTAATAGCTAAAGAAAGTCCTGAACTCCATAATATGGGGATTAAACTTCGTCATTTGGGACGGCTTGAAGAACTCCCTCCAGACACAAAACAAGCGATAAGCAGTGCCGTAGAGTTAACCAAAAACAATACCAAGATGACTTTTAGCGTTGCCTTCAACTATGGAGCGCGCTCCGAAATTCTAGACGCAGTACGCCACCTTATAGCAGAAGGCATCCCACCCCAAAATATAGATGAGAAGTTATTTAATAGTTACCTCTATACCACCGGTTTACCTGACATTGATTTGCTCATTCGCACTGGGGGTGAATTTCGCATGAGTAATTTCCTAATGTGGCAAACGGCTTACAGTGAATTTTACTTCACCGACATTCTATGGCCTGACTTTGACAAAAAACAGGTTGACCAAGCACTGTTCTTCTATAGCCAAAGACGAAGGCGCTTCGGCGGAGATTAAACAAATTGTTTGTCGATTCTATCTGCTACATCCCCCTCCCCTAGTAAGGAGAGGGGAGACATAGAATTAAGGTTAATAAATAACCCCTATGCTCAAGAAAAGGGTTATAACAGCACTGTGGGGTGTCCCCCTCCTTATTGCTGTCGTCTGGTTTGGTGAACCCTGGTTCACCGTCCTGATGGCTGTCTGGGGAATGCTGGCTGTTTTTGAATTCTACCAGATGGTCACTGCGGCAAAAGTCCCACCATTTACCTTCTTCGGAATAATCTGGACCCTACTATTCGTCCTGAGTCCCCGTTTTGACTATGATTTCCTCATCCCACTGCTACTAACCTCAGCCGTGATACTGCCACTATTCTGGTTCTTACGACGCCCACAAAACGAAAGGGCTTTTATCGGCTGGGCGTGGACAATAGCGGGCATTCTCTATATAGGCTGGCTTTTAAGCCATCTGGTAGCACTGAGAGGTCTGACTAACGGCCAAGCCTGGGTATTCTTTGTCCTGTTTACTACATTTGGCTCTGACACTACCGCTTTTTTTATAGGCCAAACCATCGGCAGGCACCACCTCGCCCCAAATGTCAGTCCCAGTAAGACTTGGGAAGGAGCTATAGCCGGTATTTTGGGAGCTATTGGTATCAGCCTGCTCTTTACTCTATTTACCCCACTCCACCTTCAGTTCCTCAGCTACGGTCAGGCAATACTCCTCGGTCTACTGGTCAGTGTTTTTGGTCAACTTGGCGACCTAGCCGAGTCACTACTCAAACGCAATATGAACGTAAAAGACTCGGGCAAACTGGTACCAGGACACGGGGGATTCCTTGACCGATTAGACAGCATTCTCTTTGCGAGCGTAGTGGTATACTACTACGTGATATTTATCATCCTTTGATAGAATTGCAACCATTCCTTCAGATTGTCAATATCATAGGCCCTTTATGTCAGCGCTCCCTTTCCTTTTAGTAGCATTTGAGAGTGAGGCATACCCTCAAATATTTCTTCTACTGGCTTCAATTCTACGTTTATTATATGATAGTATGTGATATGGGCGACGTGATGAAAAATATAGTTGTTCTGGGTTCAACCGGCTCCATCGGACAACAAACACTGGAAATAGTTCGTGCCCTACCTCACCACTTTCACCTAATCGGTCTAGCCGCCGGGAAGAACTTCAATTTGCTGGCCAAACAAATCAATGAGTTTGAACCCAGATTTATCTACTGCCAGGATAAAAAGGCACAGACTCACCTAACTAGTAAGGAATACGAATTCCTATCACTAGAAGAGATGGCAAGCCACCCGCAGGTGGACATTGTGGTTATTGCCGTCTCCGGAAAATCAGGGCTAAGCCCAACACTGACCGCGGTAAAAGCAGGCAAGAAAGTAGCTCTGGCTAATAAGGAATCATTGGTTATGGCTGGCGAGATTATCACCAGCGAGGCGAAGCTAAATGTTGCCCAGATCCTACCTATTGATAGTGAGCATAGTGCTATTTGGCAATGCCTCAATAATGAAACACAAAAGGCAACTCAGCTTATTCTAACCGCCTCAGGTGGGCCTTTCCTCCATTATTCACCAGCTCAGTTAAAAATGGTTACCGCCAAGCAAGCCCTAAAACACCCTTCTTGGAGTATGGGAAGAAAGGTTACCATTGATTCAGCTACTTTAATGAACAAAGGGCTTGAGATAATTGAAGCCCATTGGCTATTTAACATCCCCTTCAATAATATTGGAGTTCTAATCCACCCACAGAGTATTGTGCACTCCATGGTAGAGTTTATCGACGGCTCAATCAAGGCCCAGTTAAGTTACCCTGATATGCGCTTACCAATTCAGTACGCCCTGTCTTACCCGGAACGTTGGACCAACCCTCAACTTCCCCGGCTTGACTGGAACCAAATCAATAACCTGACCTTTGAACAACCTGACCTTGCTGCTTTTCCCTGCCTCAGATTAGCTATTGAGGCAGGGAAAAAGGGGGGCACCTACCCAGCAGTGCTCTGTGCCACCGATGAAGTAGCCGTGGAACTCTTCTTATCCGGACACATTAAATTCGTTGATATTACCAATCTCGTGGAAGAGACATTATCACAACATCAAGTCGTAAATCAGCCTAGACTAGAAGAAATTATAGCGGCTGATACCTGGGCTAGAGAAAAAGTCGAGCAGCTCGCCCGCCGAGACAACCCATGCTAATTACAATAATTGCCTTTATCGGCGTTCTGATAGTGCTTATCCTTGCCCATGAACTGGGGCATTTCGTTACGGCCAAAATATTCAAGGTTAGAGTAGATGAGTTTGGTCTTTTTTTCCCCCCACGACTATTATCAATAAAACGGGGCGAGACACGTTATTCATTGAATGCGATACCACTAGGCGGCTTTGTCAAAATGGCTGGGGAAGAAGACCCCAAAGTACCAAGAAGCTTAGCCAGTAAAGGCATTACCACCAGATTATTGGTGCTCAGTGCCGGACCACTGATGAATTTCCTGCTGCCCCTACTCCTATTCTCAATAGCCTTCATGGTTCCAAATGACCTGATAATCGAACAGGTATCAGTCAAAGAGGTAGCTCCCGGTTCACCAGGAGATATGGCTGGGATTGTATCTGGGGATACAATCCTCGAGATAAATGGAAAACCGGTGCACAACGTTGGCGATCTGCACCGCTACCTCCAACTTAATCTTGGCAATAAGACGACCATACTGGTCAAACACAGCGACTCAACAACGGACGAAACTGAGCTAATACCCCGCTGGAAACCTCCTGAAGGTCAGGGGGCAACTGGGATTACACTTGATGTCAAAGCCATTATATCTAGTCAAACCACCGTCCGCCAGAACTACCCCTTCTGGAAAGCGATACCCATGGGAGTGAGCAAAAGTATAGAAACCTTTGTTTTATTTAAGAACGGGATAATTAACATGATTGTCGGGACAATACCGGTGGAATTCACTGGTCCGGTAGGTATCGCCCAAATTACCGGAGAAGTAGCTAAGGCCGGGATCAGTCCCTTGCTGGAATTTACCGCCTTTTTCAGTATAAACCTAGCTATAATCAATATCCTCCCCCTCCCCGCCCTAGACGGCGGAAGAATCGCCTTTATCCTCCTAGAAAGAATTCGCCACGGCAAACGCATCTCGCCCAAAACGGAAGGCAGGATTCATCTTATTGGCTTTGCTACACTTATCGGATTAATCATGTTAATCACCTACCAAGATATTATACGTATCGTAAGTGGAGGTAACCCGATACCATGAATGCTCGACGAATCAGCAAACCCATTCAAGTTGGCGGGGTAACCATCGGCGGTAATGCCCCAATCGTGGTGCAGTCAATGACCAACACGGATACTCGTAATGTTATGTCAACTATTCGGCAAATCAAGGAGCTTGAGGACTCCAACTGCGAATTAGTGCGAGTAGCAGTACCGGATACCGAAGCTGCTCTTGCAATACCAGCCATCAAAAGAGGTATTTCTATTCCATTAATTGCCGACATCCACTTTGATTTCCGGCTGGCGTTAATGGCCTTGGACGCCGGGGCTGACGGCTTACGCCTGAATCCAGGAAACATCAGCCAGCCGGAAAAGGTGGCTACCATCGTTCAGGCGGCTAAGGAAAGAAGCGTACCTATTCGCATCGGTGTTAACGCCGGCAGCTTACCCAAAACGATAAACCCACGGCTAACCATCCCCCAACAAATGGTAGAGACAGCCCTAAAACAGATACAGCTACTGGAAAGTCTGGACTTTAGCCTGATTAAGGTCTCCCTTAAAGCCTTTGACGTTCCGACCACAATTGAAGCCTACCAGGAGATTGCCCCGAAAGTACCCTATCCCCTGCACATAGGCATTACCGAAGCTGGCCTTCCCCGAACAGGAATTCTCCGCAGCACCGTAGGCATAGGCACCCTACTCTACCTAGGTATCGGTGATACTATTCGCGTCTCGCTAACCGCCCACCCCAAGGAAGAGGTCTTTACCGCCTATGAAATCCTGAAGAGCTTAAACCTGCGCCGGCACGGGCCAATTCTAGTCAGTTGTCCTTCCTGCGGTCGGGCTGAGGTTGATATTGTGCAATTAGCTGAGACGGTAGAAAAAGAATTACAAAAGATTACCAAACCGATAAAAGTGGCCGTGATGGGCTGCGTGGTCAACGGGCCTGGCGAAGCCAAGGATGCCGATATTGGTATCGCCTGCGGTAGCGGAAGAGCCGTCCTCTTCAAGAAGGGCAAGAAGATTGGGGTGGTTGGGGAGAAGGATTTCGTAAGCGTGCTGATGAGAGAGGTAGAGATGTTTTAGAAAATGGACATACCAAAAGAACAGTTTGAGTAAAATAGCAAAAATCTATAACCGCCCACAAATCTGACCAAGGAGAAAGACAATGAATGGACCTCTATCCGGGACACGAGTATTAGCTTTATCACAGTTTATCGCCGGTCCCTATGGCTCCATGGTATTGGGCGATATGGGTGCTGAGATCATCAAAATCGAGCCGCCAGAACCAGCAGCTAACCGCACCTTACCTGGTCCCTCCCACAAAGGGGAAAGCTTTTATCATCTAGCCTTTAACCGCAGCAAGAAAAGTGTGACACTAGACCTGAGGACAAAAATGGGTTATGAAGCCTTTTGTGATTTAGTTCGTATATCAGATGTAGTCTGGAGTAACTTTAGACCGGAGTCAATAAAAAATATCGGGGCTGATTACGATACCGTAAAGAAGATAAACCCCAAAATTATTAGTTGCTGTATCACTGGATTTGGGCTAGCGGGACCATACCGCGATCGCCCTTCCTTTGATATTGGTGGTCTGGCAATGAGCGGCGTCATGAGCGTTACCGGTGAACCCGACGGACCACCGCTCAAACCGGGAGTGCCGATGGGAGATATCACCACCGGTATACTCAGTGCTCTGGGCGTGTGTGCTGCTCTGGTGCAGAGAGAACGAACTGGGCATGGTCAACTAGTGGACGTCTCCTTACTCGATAGCTGCATGGCTACACTCGTTTACGAATTTAGCCATTATTTCTGTGGTGGTACTGTGCCTAAAGCTTTAGGTTCCCGGCATTTAGCCCTAGTGCCCTATAATGCCTACAATACCAAGAATGGCTGGATAGTCATCGGACCCTCGTGGCCGAGACTAGCCCGGGTGCTGGGGCTCGAATGGATGATAGACGACCCTAAATTTTCCACCCAATCCGCCCGACTCCAACACCAGGAAAAATTCGAGGAACTTATCCAAGAGAAACTGATGGAAGCCCCAGCGGCCGACTGGCTGGAGCTTATGAATCTTGAGGATATTGCAGCCGCTCCGGTAAACACCTTAGATAAAACGGTGGTTGACCCACAGGTGCAGCACCGTAATATGGTTCTTGAGCTTGACCACCCCCTCAGCGGAAAGGTAAAGCTGGTCGGTAATCCGCTGAAAATGCCCGACAGCATTAATGACTCTAACTACCTGCCACCACCCACCATCGGCCAGCACAACTATGAAGTGTTTGGCGAACTCCTCGGCTACTCTAAAGAAAAAATCAATGAGCTCCTGGGCCAAGGTGAGGCACATAAGGAAGAACTTAACCAGCATTTACACAAGCGGATCTAAAAAGAGGGCTTAGTAACCACAACCCACATCCCCACATCATTTTCTCTTAGGTGGCTGTTTCCTAAACGACTTCATGACTTTTTCAGGCTTCCAGTCAGCTGACTGGAGCCAAGTATCCGCAGGCAGGACGTCAAGCTCGGCAATACAGCGGATTTCGGTGACATCTGCCACGTCAAGATCCAGCCTATCTGCTATTTCCTAGTCGGAGAGATTGCTGAATTCTCTTCGTGCCATAGTACCTTCGTACTACTGGATGGCCAAGCCCATCGGAGTGTCATATGTCCAGCGAAGACAATTACGCTTCTAGCACCGAGAAGGATGTCATCAGGGCGGTGACCCGGCGGAGCATACCTGTTTGTGTCAGCCACGGAAGCAACACCCACCTCATCAGACCCAGTTGGATACCGAGCTGTTTTATCTCCTCCTCTAATGTTATGTGGCATTTCCCTTCCGCCGAAAAGACTCAAAACTAGTTACCCTTTTCGCTCGACAACATAATCGGCCAGCTCGACTAAAGCTTGACGAGTGGCAGTACCCGGTAATAGACTAAGATTATAACAAGCCTTAGTGCGATAATCAAAAGCAACTTTATAGCACTCTTCAACGATTGATGAATTACGAACTATTTCTATGGCCAGCTTTATATTTTCGGGATTATTCCGATTCTGAAATTGTCTCTTTACCGGATTATCTTCAGGATAACGCTCCATAATAAGCATCGAAGGAAGTGTAAGCGTGCCGTGAGCCAAATCTGAACCCACCGGCTTGCCTAACTCCTCTTCGGTACCAACAAAATCCAGAATATCATCTACAATTTGAAAGGCGATACCAAGGTTATAACCATACTCTTTCAGCACCTCGACTGCTTTTTCCGGCGCTTGACTCAAGATAGCCCCTGACTCTGTAGACGTAGAAAATAGAGAGGCGGTTTTACCGGAAATCCTCTGCAAGTATTGCTGCCGGGTTTGTTCCAAATTAAAAGCGTTAAATGATTGATTTAATTCTCCCTTAGAAATAGTCTGCAGTGTAAGGGCAGAGAGCCTTATTACTTGCAGATTCCCAGTAGCTGCGGCAAACTCCTCCGCCTTAGCAAACAGATAGTCCCCCAGCAGTATGGCTTTGTCATCGTCCCATAATTTGTTAATTGTTGGCCTACTCCGGCGAACCAATGACTTATCAATAGCGTCATCATGAACTAGGGTAGCCGTATGAAGAAGCTCAACCGCAGTAGCCATCAGCAAAAGGTGACTAAGGTTATAGTGATAAAACTTACCCACTAATAAAACAAGTGCCGGACGAATCCTTTTACCGCTACCTTCCAAACCATAATCCAACAACTCAGACAGTGGCGGAAAATCAACCTCGCTGACCGACCTCAGCCAATCTTCTACCCGGATTAAATCTTCCTGAACAGATTCATAAATTGTATTAAGTGGCAATCATCTCTCCTTTACCACCAAGCGAACCAATATAAACAAGTAAATTTACTAGCAATGGCTACTGCCCCAATCGACTAGTCTCTTCGGCCACCAACTCCTCATCCAGCTTAGAAAACAAGGGATCAGCCGGAAGCAGCTTCTGCCCCGGTTTAGGTACTGTTGACTGCCAGCCGTAATCTTCAACCCTACCCTTAAAACCCAAATATTCGTGTAACTTCTGGGAGCTAAAGGGCAAAAAGGGATACAACATCGTTCTCAAGTGCGAAATTACACAGAGAACCACATACAGAGAGTCAGCGGCTACCTGCCGGTCCTCTTTAATTACTTTCCAAGGCGATTTATCATCAAGGTAACGGTTTGCTTCCTGGGCTATGGCCATGGCCTTTTTTAACGCCAACTTAAAATGACACTGAGAAAGCTCTTTACCCACGTCATTGATAGCCGCAACAGAGTTTGCTTCTAATTGAGTAGGTATGGTAGCCATCCTTTCTTGAATGCTACCGACTCCTAAGTCAGCATAGGTAGGCACACAACCATTAAAGTTGCGATAGACAAAGGTAAGCACCCGATGAACCAGATTCCCATAAGTAGCCACCAGCTCATCGTTATTACGGCGCACAAACTCACGCCAAGAAAAATCGGTATCCCCAATTTCGGGCATATTTATAGCAAGTAGGTAGCGCAACGGGTCAGGGTCATAACGGGAAAGAAAATCAGATAACCAGACTGCCCAATTACGACTGGTGGAGAGCCGCCTACCCTCAATCGTCAGGAATTCGTTAGCCGGCACATCATAAGGAAGATTAAGGTCATCATTATAACCCATTAACATCGCTGGCCAGATAATGGTGTGAAAGAGGATATTATCCTTACCAATAAAATAATAGCTCTTCACTTCTCCCTGCCAGAAAGAAAGCCACTTTCCCTCATCTCCACCAGACTTTGCCCACTCTTTGGTCGCCGATAAGTAACCGATGACGGCCTCAAACCAAACATAGATGCGTTTGGACTCAAAACCCTTAACCGGCACCGGTACTCCCCAATCAATATCACGGGTGATAGCCCTGTCCTTCAGTCCTCCTTCCAGATAGCGCAAGGTAAAATTAAGGACATTCTGTCTCCAGTGAGTCTGCTGATTTACCCAAGCGATAAGCCTTTCCTCAAAGACACTCAGTTTTAGAAAGAAGTGTTCCGAATCCTTGAACTGAGGAGTGGTGGCACATAAGCGGCAACGAGGATTAATTAACTCAACCGGATTCAGGGGCTTTCCACACTCCTCACACTGGTCACCCCGGGCTCCAGAAAACCAACAGTAGGGGCAGGTGCCTTCAATATAACGGTCAGGCAAAAAGCGCTGGCACTGAGGACAAAATGGCTGTGATACGGTGGCTTTATAAATGTAGCCCTTATTAAGCAGGGTGATGAATATATCCTGTGTTAATTCAGCGTGGTTGGCAGTACTGGTAGTAGTAAATAAATCAAAGGAAATACCTAACTTCTGCCAGGAATTAAGAAACTGCTGATGATATTGGTTGGCTATTTCGGCAGGCTTCTTCCCCTCCTGCTCCGCCCTAATGGTTATGGGTGTGCCATGCCGGTCTGAACCTGATACCATTAATACTTCGTTCCCCTTAATCCGATGGTATCGGGCAAATATGTCCGGTGGTAAATAGGCCCCGGCAATTTGACCCAAATGTAACGGACCATTAGCATACGGCCAAGCAACACCGACAAAAATCTTTTCACTCACAATTATTCACTAAGCAATAGCCGCCACTAACACTTTATCACAACTTAACCACGGGGAGCTACTACCGACCGCTTCCTTCAGCTACCTCAGATGAAATATAGCTACTACTGCTTCTTCAAGATAACCTGAGCCAAACTCGATATAACTCCTTCTTTGATAAACCGGTTTCTCTAACTACACTCGCTATCGCCTCTTTGGCCGTTACCCCGGAGAGGCGCAAACGATGCAATTGCCTCTCAATATCTTCGGTCACCTGCAGCTTCTTTTTCCCACTCCTACCTTCAATAACCAGTGTAAATTCACCCCTTGGCTCCGTGAAGTGAGCTACGGCCTGGCTGACTGTTCCCCGGAATATCTCTTCATAAACCTTGGTAAGTTCACGACAAACGGCTATCTTCCTATCTCCAAAAATAAGTAGTATATCATTTAACGCCACGACTAGCCGATGCGGAGATTCCAAGACGACCATAGTGCCCGATACATCAGCAACAGCTTCCAGAAGACGCTTGCGGCCACTAGCCTTATGAGGCAGAAAGCCCAGATAAATAAACTGCTCGGTGGGTAGTCCGGAGACAACAAGTGCGGTAACAATGACCGAAGGCCCGGGAATAGGAATAACCGGGATGCCCCTCTGGCTAGCAGCCAGAATAAGTTCATAGCCAGGGTCAGACATACCAGGCATCCCGGCATTAGAAACTAGCGCCACATCCACGCCATCAAGACGACCAAGAATATAATCCAGTTTAGCTCGCTTACTATACTCATGATAGCTGGTTATCGGGGTTTTGATGTCATAAGTAACCAGAAGTCGCCTCGTCTTGCGGGTATCTTCAGCCGCAATAAGCTTCACTTCACGCAAAGTACGCAAGGCACGCAGCGAAATATCCTCTAAATTACCAATGGGAGTAGCCACCACAAAAAGAGCTGCCAATACCTTACCCCCTATGTAACTATTATAGTCTATGCCTCATCAGCCGTCCATTTGTATCGGCTATAGGGGGGTGTTATTATGAAAACCATGCAGCCGAGATTAAAGCAAGCCCTTTCCCGTAGGGACCAGCGGCACATCGTTGATACCAGCCGGGTGTCGTCGGCAGTTCTAGTGCCTATCTATCATAAACAAGGGCAGTATTATATCCTGCTCACTAAGCGAACCGAAACTGTTAAAGACCATAAGGGTCAGATATCCTTCCCCGGCGGGGCTTACGAGGCGGAGGACAGAACACTGGTCAACACTGCCTTACGTGAGTGTGCTGAGGAAATAGGCTTAACCGCTGATAGGATTGAAGTATTGGGCCAGTTGGATGACACCCTCACTCACACGTCCAACTATATTATCTCTCCCTTTGTTGCACTTATCCGATGGCCATACCAGTTCAATATAGACCAGAGGGAAATTAAGGAGATAATCGAAGTCCCTATCATGGCACTTCTGGAGAAGAATTGCCAGCGTGAGAAGACTGAGATTCTAGATGGTGAAGCAATCACCTCGTATTTTTATCATTACCATGGGAAAGTAATTTGGGGAGCCACAGCCAAGATACTAAACCAGTTTTTGGCGATTTTTACCCGAGTTATTAATCTTAGACCCCTCTAATTTTTTGTCTTTCCCCATTACAAAATAATAAACATTTTTAAGAAAGTTTATTAATAATAATACTATTTTTTATAAACTTTCTTAAAAATGTTTGATAAAATTTCCCAAATGGCTTATAATGAATTTGTCTTAAATAATAGATACCTAATCATGGTAAATTAACTGAGGGAAAAGATGGCCGGTAAGGACTACTATACTATTTTGGGAGTTAAACGAGATGCCAGCGAACGGGAGCTAAAGCAGGCTTACCGCAAGCTGGCGCGCCAGCATCACCCGGATGTTAATCCCGGTGATAAGTCAGCAGAAACAAAATTTAAGAAGATAAACGAAGCTTATGAGGTTCTGTCCGATAAGGAAAAGCGGCAGAAGTATGACCAATTCGGTGACCAGTGGCAGTACGCTGACCAGTTTGTCCAGGAAGGGCGACCGCAGCCACCTCGCCGAGATTTCAGTCAAGGTCGTGGGCCTACTGTCCATTTTAGTGAAGGTGACTTGGGTAGTATTTTTAATGACTTCTTTCAGGGGGTTGGTGCCAAAACCACCAGTGAGGGAATTCGTTCACGGCGAGGTCAGAATGTAGAATACCCGGCAGAAGTAACTCTAGAGGAAGCCTATCACGGAGCCAGCCGGATTATTAACCTCCAAACTGAAGAACCCTGTGCCAGCTGTAGCGGTACTGGTCGGATACAAAACCTGCTATGCTCAGTATGCCATGGCTCAGGTAGAGTTGCTGGATCCAATAGGCTTGAGGTCAAGATCCCGCGCGGGGTTAAGGATGGGTCACGAGTACGCATTGCTGGAAAGGGGAGGCAGGCTTATCGCGGCGGAGCTAACGGTGACCTTTATCTAGTGATATCAGTTAGGCCACACCACTTGTTTCAACGTAAAGGCAACAATTTGTATGCGGAGATATCCATCCCCTTGACGGTGGCAGTATTAGGGGGGGAGGTACAGGTACCCACCCCTAAAGGCAAGGTGATGCTAAATATCCCACCAGAAACGCAGAATAATCGTGTCTTTAACCTGTCCGGGCAAGGTATGCCTCACCTAGGCAATTCTTCTCGGGGTAACCTGCTGGCAAAAGTAAAGATAGTATTACCCACTAACCTGTCTCCACAAGAGAAAGAGTTGTTTGAGCAGCTTAGTAAACTTCGAGCAAGCTAATAAGATATGAGGTTATCATGAATTCAGCTGATAGTGAGCCACGTTATGTGATAAGTATAGCTGCCCGGATGCTTGGTCTCCACACGCATACTTTGCGTTACTATGAAAGAATAGGCATAATAGAGCCGTCACGGTCTCAGGGTAATATTCGCCTGTATTCAGAGGATGATATAGTACAGCTGCGCCGAGTGAAGACCTTGGTTGATGACCTTGGGGTTAATCTGGCCGGGGTAGAGGTTGTTTTACGTATGGCGCAACGTATGAACAAATTACAGCGTCACATGGAGATCCTAGAATCAGAAATGGAGAGATTAAGACAGGGAGAGCCATAGTCCGATGTCCTATTTTAGTAAAATCAAGTTTAAGGTGATGGAACTTGCCTGATATAGAACTTTTTCTCAAGGAAAAGTTAAACCCGATTTATAGAGTCTGGTATGCCGTCTGGGTTTACTGGTGGCCGTTATGGAGAGCTATACATAGCGGACGAAATATTCAACGAAAGTGGGCTCAGTTCAACTTGGTAAAAGAGGGGCAATCCTTCTTGGATTACGGAGGCGGTACTGGATCTTTTACCATCCCTGCCGCCAAGGTAGTCGGTCAGAAAGGGAAAGTATATGCTCTAGACTGTTTCCCCCGCCAACTCTGTATAGTAGAGAAGAAGGCGAAGCAGGCAGGATTAACCAATATTGAAACTATACTTTCCGATAATAAAACTGGCCTGCCAGATGAATGTATAGATGTAATCTGGATGTGTGACGTCTTCCACGAGATTAAACAAAAACGGGCAGTATTAGAGGAATTACATCGGGTTCTAAGGAAAGAAGGGACTTTGGCTATATACGACGGCATGAGAGATATGGTTTTAAGCTATGTTACTGATTTGTTCTCTCTGAACGAAAAAAACGATAAACTCCTTAAATTTGTTAAAATAAGGTAATCGGGAAATTCTATTGGCAGTTAAGCAAGCTAAACTGGAAACAACGATGAAATGGCGGGGACAGTATCTTATCTTGAGTGTGGGCGTTTTGCTTACCGTACTGTTAATAATGGCCATAATCTATTACTGGGAGGAAATGGCGGACGTTGATAGCCTGGTCCACCGCTACGGTTACCTTGGTGCCTTTGGGGTTAGCGTACTAGGAGGATTAACCGTTATCCCGTTCCCAAGCCTGGTGGCAATATTCACCATGGGTCATGTATTGAATCCGCTGTATTTGGGGTTGGTTTCTGGTATCGGCGAAGCTTTAGGCGGGATAACAGTATACCTAACTGGGGCTGGAGGGGGGGCTATATGGTCCAAATTTAGGTCCAGACAACAAATTATTTACCCACAGCCAAATGCAAGCAAGAATAACCCAACATCAGTCCAAGCCAAACTTCACAGTAGATGGCAGGCCATCTATGACCGTTTGGCGGGATTAATAAGGCGCCGGAGGGGTTTTTGGCTTATCTTTATTTCCTCAGCACTGGTAATCAGCCCCTTTTATCTTGCCGGTCTGGCCGCCGGTACTCTGCAATTAGGCTTAAAACGATTCTTCCTGGTCAGCTGGGCGGGTAAAACGGTAAAGGGACTGACCGTAGCCTACGCTGGACATTGGGGATTTTATTTCCTATTAAAATGGATGGGGGGCTAACTAATGACCGAAGATTACCGGCTCTGGCGGGAAGAAGCATACCTTCTGGCCCAGCAACTTTTGGGGAATAAGCCACGGAAGTGTACTACTTTCACTAATAAGCTTTTGGATATTTGTATCAGGGCTCAGGGTAAAGATTTCCTCCTCATTCATAATCCCGGCGGCTGGGGAAGCACCGATTTAGAGAACCTCCTGAATTGGGAGAGAAGTGTTGTGGAAGGAATCAGGGCAACGATAGAACAGCAAGGGCATAGCTGGTTATTCATTCAGTACTTCCGCTGTGGCCGAAGCCCGTGGGCACACATGCGAGACATAAAGGAACAGACCCGCTTCTTTTTTACCGGTAAAATCTTCAAAGCGGAGGTAATGGCTGCCGAACTGAAATTTATAACGCAACACCTAAACAACCTCAAGATTTTACTGATAGGTGCTAGTCACGGGGCTGCCTTCAGTAACACCGTAATGCGGCAGTTAGGTGAGTTACACCAGATTTATAGCATTGAATTAGGTATGTTTTTCTCCCAAATGCCACGGCGAGTGGTTACAGAGAGGACACTAGCGATAGACAGTAATGGGCATATGCCTGACCCTGTAGTGCTTAGGAATTTGAAGGCAGCATCTAAGACATATATCACTGCTCCCTACCGGTGGCTTAAATACTGGCTAGAAGGGAACCCGGTGAAATTTTCCTACTGTATCAATGTTCCCGGACACGAGTATGATTGGAGCTATCCCGCAGTTCAGCAGAAGATTGTAGAATTCCTCAGGGCTAATTTCGGCACTAAAAATAATTTGGAGAATAGTCTATCATGAAACAAGAGAGATTTACCGAACAGGCACAAGAAGCGCTAGTTGCCTCACAGCAACTGGTGGGAGACTGCCGCCACAATCAATGGGACGTAGAGCACATCTTGCACGCCCTACTCAACCAAGAAAACGGCTTGGTCGGTGATATATTACGAGATATGGATGTTGATGTAGAGATAGTGAAGCAGGCAGTGGAAGAAACACTGGGGGGAATGCCCAAAGTTACTTATGAAGCAGGACAAATTTACGCCACGCCACGCATCGGCACCCTTTTCAATAAAGCTGACGCAGAATCAAAACGGCTGAAAGACGAGTTTATCGGCACGGAACACCTGCTAATCGCTATAGCCGGGGAGGAGAAAGGTGAGGCGGCTAGCATCCTAAAGCGCTTTGGTATTGACCAGGAGCAGGTATATCGTGCCCTTCAGACTCTCCGTGGTGGGCATCGGGTTACCGATGCCAAGGCAGAAAGTAAATACCGTTCTTTGGAGAAGTATGGGCGAGACCTGACCGAACTAGCCCGCCAAGGCAAGATTGACCCGGTTATCGGTCGGGACGAAGAAATTAAACGGGTGATGCAAATACTTACCCGGCGCACCAAAAATAATCCAGTGGTTATTGGTGAGGCCGGGGTAGGCAAAACGGCCATCGCTGAGGGGTTAGCCCAAAAGATTGCTAGTGATGATGTACCTGATTCCCTCAAGGGACGCAAAGTAGTAGCCTTAGATATGGGGGCACTGGTAGCGGGAAGCAAGTTCCGTGGCGAGTTTGAGGAAAGGCTTAAGGCGGTGATGGACGAAATTCAGGGCGCACAGGGCGAGATTATATTATTCATTGACGAGATGCATACTGTGGTTGGGGCCGGTGCCGCTGAGGGAGCTATTGATGCCAGCAATATGCTCAAGCCAGCG
>CAYFEZ010000002.1:0-20720 GCA_964342215.1 uncultured Dehalococcoidales bacterium
TGGGGTGTTTACCGGGGCTTACGTGATAAATAGGCTCAATGGGAGGAAAATACCTGTCTGGATTGCTGACTATGTGCTGATGAGCTACGGCACGGGGGCGGTAATGGCAGTGCCAGCCCATGATAACCGTGACTTTGATTTCGCCAAGAAGTATAACCTGCCAATACCGATGGTGATAGCACCACCCGGCTGGCAAGGAGAGAAACTAGAGGAGGCATATACTGAACCAGGCACTATGGTCAACTCGGGACAGTTTGACGGACTCCTGAGCTGGAAGGGCATGAATGCGATTTCCGATTTCATAGAGGAGAGGGGCTATGGGCAGCGGACCATAACCTACCGCCTCCGTGATTGGCTTATCTCCCGCCAACGATACTGGGGAGCACCGATACCCATAATTTACTGCCCTAACTGTGGTACCGTCCCAGTCTTGGAGAAAGATCTCCCAGTACTGCTACCAGAAGATGCCGAGTTTAGACCTACCGGTGAATCACCGCTAAAGTATTGTCTTGAGTTTGTCAACACCAATTGCCCGACATGTTTCGGCCCCGCTCAACGGGAGACTGACACTATGGACACATTTATGTGCTCATCATGGTATTTTTTGCGCTATGCCAGCCCTAACTGTGATACCGCCCCCTTTACTCCGGACCAGGTGAAATACTTTCTACCAGTAGACCTCTATACCGGCGGTGCCGAGCACGCCGTTATGCATCTGCTCTATGCCCGCTTCTTTATTAAAGCACTCAGGGATATGGGACTGGTTAATTTTGGTGAGCCCTTTAGCCGCTTATTTAACCAGGGGATTATTATTGCGGAAAAGCAAAAGATGAGTAAATCACGAGGTAATGTGGTTACTCCCGACGAGTATGTCTCTGAACTAGGAGCCGATGTAGTGCGTTCCTACCTCATGTTTGTGGCTCCCTGGGAGCAGGGTGGCGAGTGGAACGATAGCGGTATTAGCGGGATAAGTCGTTGGCTTAACCGGATATGGGAACTGGTGCTGGAACCATACCAGGAGAAAGTTGTTACCACGGTCATAGACAGACCGAAAGACGGGAAAGGCCATTATATATATTTACAGCGGGTAACTCACCAAACCATTAAAAAAGTTACCGAAGATATGGAAAGGATTCGGTTCAATACATTAATAGCCGCTCTCATGGAATTCACTAACTATCTGGCTAAGGTTAAGGAGACTGGTACGGTTACTTCATCGCACTGGAACGAGGCGATAGATACCCTACTTCTTCTTTTAGCACCTACGGCACCCCATCTGGCAGAGGAACTATGGCAGCAGAGAGGGCATGATTATAGCATTCATAATCAAAGCTGGCCAAAGTGGGATAGGAAACTGGCTAAGGACGAGGAGATTACCCTAGTGGTTCAGGTCAATAGCAAGCTGCGTGACCGGATTGCGGTACCAGTGTCTATCTCTGAAACCAAAGCCAAGCAGCTAGCCCAGAACAGTCAACGGGTAAAATCGCATCTCGAAGGTAAAACAATTATAAAAATAGTATATGTCCCGGGGAGATTGATAAATCTGGTGGTAAAGTGAGAGGGGCAAAATAGAAAAGGAGAATCAGCATGAAGATAGCATTTATTGGTGGGGGGAACATGGGGGAAGCGATGCTGTCCGCTATTCTGGACAAACAATTGAACACCCCACAGGACATATCGGTTAGTGAGATTAATGAGGCACGCCGTAGTTATCTTAAGGGCAAATATGAGGTGGGGGTGACAAATGATAATCGGTTGGCTATAGATGAGAGCGACGCAGTGCTCCTCGCAATTAAACCCCAGAATTTGGTTACGGTTATGGCTGAGCTTAAGGGACAGTTCAGATCCTCCCAACTGATATTATCTATTGTCGCTGGGGGGCGAATTAACACCCTGTCTCTGGGACTAAACTATAACTGCATTGCCCGAGCCATGCCCAATACCCCAGCCCAAATTGGCGAAGGAATAAGCATATGGACAGCTAGCGCAGAGGTAACCGAGCATCAAAAAGGTTGGGCCAGATCTATTCTTGGTGCTACCGGCCGGGAGATTTATGTTGCTGATGAAAAATATATTGATATGGCGACAGCAGTGAGTGGCAGCGGGCCTGCTTATTTTTTTCTTTTTGTAGAGTCATTAGTTGAGGCGGCAGTGGATATTGGCCTACCCCGCGATATAGCTGAAGAGCTGGTACAACAAACAATGCTAGGCTCAGGACACCTTATCCAGAGATCAGATAAAAAACCGGCGGAGCTACGGGGAATGGTTACCTCCCCCGGCGGCACCACCGCTGAAGCTCTGCTCCAGTTAGAAAAAGGAGGATTCTCTAACCTGGTCTTGCAGGCCGTTAGTGCTGCTTACAATAAAGCCAAAAGATTAGGTGATTAGGTAGCAGAGATATTTTTTATTTGGTTTTATCAAGCTATTATACCTAGTATTTCTTAACTACATCAACTGATCTATTATCTACTACGCTAATTAAACAAGCCGGTCACAGATTTCCTACCTATGAGCATTGACACATTCTTCATGGAAGACATATAATTTGGAATAGTCAACCATTTGTTTCTATTAATAACAAAGAAGCAACATCAACGTCAAAGATAACTGTTACGAGAATAAGTTATTGGGCACCGCGGTTATTGGTCTCCAGGGACTGATGGTTTTGCAGGTTAATGTCCGTAAGAAACTAGACTAGGATAGCGGAGACACCCCTTAGTTTTCAAACCCTTAGGTTCAGGGACTGGTATTACTCAAAGTTGATGCCACTAAGCAAATACTAGACGTGGTAAGCAAGTGATTGGCCGGCTTTGAGACGCTGGTGAAGACCTGTCAGTTACCAAAAACAACCAGCGGAAAGAAAGGAGGCTAATTAGGTGAAAAGTGGGCGAATTATAGTTCTTTTACTACTAAGTTTAGCTTTAATCGGCTCTACGGCGTGCAACCCATTTGGCGAAGGTAGCGACGAAGAAACCAGACCACAATTAGTCGAGGTAATACGAGGGAATCTGACACTCAGTGTCAGTGGCAGCGGCAATATTGCCGCTGCCAAAGATGACTGGCTGACCTTCGGCAGTAACGGCAGGATAGACAAGATATTGGTTAACGAGAATGAAGAGGTTACTGAGGGAAGGATGTTAGCTAGACTTGAGACTACTCCGCTAGAGTTGGCTTTAACACAGGCACAACTAATGCAGATCCAGGCTCAAGTATCTCGGAATCAAGCACAAGCAGCGCAGGCCCAAGCACAGGTATCTCAAACCCAAGCACAGGCACAAATATCTAGGAGTCAGGCACAGACAACGCAGACTCAGGCACAGGCAGCACAGGTCCAAGCACAGGCAGCACAGGTCCAAGCACAGGTAGCACAGGTCCAAGCACAGGCAGCACAGGTCCAAGCACAGGCAGCACAGGTCCAAGCACAGGTAACTCTAGATCAAGCAAAACTTAATCTGGATACAGCCCAAGACGTATATGAGTGGCCAGAGATTAAGACAGCACAACTTGCTGCAGATAATGCCCAGAGTTATCTGCGCTATGCTCAGCGGAATCTAGACGACGCTACGATCCCGTCAGACATAGAGACTTGGACTAACATTGTAGAGGGCGCCGAAGCACAGCTGGAAATAACCGAGGATATTTTGGAGGCGATATTAGAAGCCCGTGACCCCGATGAAGTGGCCATAATAAAATTACAGATAACAGCGGCTGAATCGCAACTTGAAGCGGCTAACCTTCAGCTTGAAGCGGCTGACCTTCAGATAGAAGTGACTACCCTTCAGTTGGAGGTGGCCGACATTCAGTTAGAAACGGCGGGGCAAACCCTAGCGGAAGCACAGAAGCATTGGGAATTAGAGGTGGCTGTCCTTCAGTTGGAGATGGCTGTCCTTCAGTTAGAAACGGCGGAGCAAACTCTAGCGGAAGCACAGAAACGGTTAGAGGTGGCAGGACAAACTATAGCGGAAGCACAGAAGCAATTAGACCGAGACCGTGTGACTATCACCGCTCCATTTGATGGAGTAGTAGTCCGCATAGAGGCTGAGGATGGGGATACTGTTTCTGAAGCTACACCAATCATTCACCTGGTTGACCTAAGTAGCATGGAATTAAAGGCAGGGGTAGATGAGATAGACATACCGATAGTAAAACCGGGGCAAAGAGCCATTATTAGTGTCGATGCCTTACCTCACCTGCTGCTTGACGGGGAGGTAAGTTTAATCAGCTTAACACCTACGGAGGAGGCCGGTTTAATATACTATGATGTTACCATTAACTTTAGTACTGCTGATACTGTGGTCAGGGACGGGATGAGCGCTACAGTTGATATTATTATCAATGAACGGAACAATGTGTTGCTGGTGCCAGAACGAGCCGTCAGAAAAGATAGCCGAGGCAATCCAACAGTAAAGATTATGGCTGATGGACAGATTCAGGAAAGACAGGTAGTTCCAGGTATCAACGATGGCTTTGAGACTGAGATTTTAAGTGGCCTTCTGGAGGGAGAGATGGTAGTTATAGAAAAACGAACCAACACGGAGTAGTCCGATTCCGGGAAATCCTTCATGTAGGCAACTTGAGGATAATAGCTAGTATAAGTTAGGGATATGATTGAACTAGAAAACATTACCAAAGTTTACCGAATGGGAAAGGTAGAGGTCTATGCCCTTAAGGGAGTAACACTATCCCTTAAACAGGGAGAGATGATTTCCCTCGTTGGTACCTCAGGTTCAGGCAAGTCTACACTGTTAAGTATAATAGGCTGCCTAGATAGACCAACTTCGGGTAGTTACTTCTTTAATGGAGCTGATGTCAGTCAGTTTAATGATAACAAACTAGCCGAAATAAGAAACAGAGAACTTGGTTTCGTCTTTCAAGAATTCAATCTTTTATCACGTGCCAGTGCCTTAGCCAATGTTGAGCTACCCCTTATCTACGGTGGCAGCCGTCGCAAGCGCCAGCGGGCCATGGAAGCACTGGAGCGAGTAGGCTTAGGCGCCAGGGCTAATCATAAACCCACTGAGCTATCGGGGGGGGAACAACAACGGGTCGCTATTGCCCGGGCTTTAGTCAATAATCCTGCCATAATTCTGGCTGATGAGCCTACCGGAAACCTTGATAGCGTCTCTACTACTGAGATTATGGCTATTTTTCAACGGCTTAACCAAGAAGGTATCACTATAGCTATAGTGACCCACGAGGCGGATATCGCCTCTCACACCCAGCGCACCATCCGCCTCCAAGACGGGGAGATTATTAGCCAGTGAAACTGCTAGAAACTTTAGTTATTGCCCTGAAGTCACTGTCGGCAAACAAGTTACGCTCCTCATTAACCATGCTGGGTATTATCATCGGGGTGGGAGCGGTAATCACCCTGATGTCAGTAGGCAGGGGAGCCCAGGATTATATTACCTCTAGCTTTGAGCAATTAGGCACGAATGTGCTCAATGTGGTACCTAAATCGCCAGAGATGGGCGGAATGGCGGGAATGTCCGCACAGTTTGCTCCTCCTTCTCTCTCCTTAGATGATGCCGAAGCTTTAGAGCGTATCCGCTCAGGGGTGGGAATAGCACCCATAAATGAAAACTTCGTTCAAGTAACTGCTGGAAGAGATAGCAAAAGGTCTCTAATCCACGGAACCACTACTGAATATCTGCAAGTTTTGAATTATTTTATAGCCTCAGGTCAGTTTATTTCGGATAGGAATGTAGCCTCAAGGGATTTGGTGGTGGTATTGGGGAATGAAGTGGCTGAGGACCTGTTCGGTTCGGATAGCCCTATTGGGCAAAAGGTTAAAATAAAAGGAAATCGTTTTACGGTTATTGGGGTGCTAGAGACTAAGGGTGGGACAATGATGGGGTTTAGCTTTGATAATATTGTGCTAGTACCAATCACTACCTTTCAGACCAAGTTATTTACCCTACGCACTGTCCGTGGTGAAGATGCCGTTCAGAGTATCTCGGTGAAACTGGCCAATGCTGAAGTAACCGACCAAGCAAAAGAGGAAATTGATACTGTTCTGAGGAGACGCCACCGGCTATCAGCCGATGAGAAAAACGACTTTGCTGTTATTAGCCAAGATCAGATTGCAGGGATGTTAAATCAAGTAACCGGGGTATTAACCATGTTTCTAGGAGCAGTTGCCGGTATCTCGCTATTGGTTGGTAGCATCGGTATAATGAACATTATGCTGGTTTCAGTAACCGAGCGCACCAGAGAAATAGGCACTCGCAAGGCAGTAGGAGCTAAACGGAGAGATATCCTACTGCAATTCCTGTTAGAATCAGCCATGCTCAGCTTGACTGGGGGCAGCATTGGGATACTCGGCGGCTGGGGGCTATCACGTATCATTTCCTTTATAGCAGCCCGTAGCGGGATAGCAATCCAAACGGTAGTGTCCTTGGATATTGTTTTTCTGGCAGTCTCAGTCTCTATTATTATTGGTCTTATCTCGGGCATATATCCGGCAATGAGAGCCGCCAGGCAAAACCCTATCGACGCCATACGCTATGGTTAACGAAGCTAAAACTTAGCTCGCAACTACCCCCGCACTAAGAGCACCTGTACCACAAAAACTCTACTCAAGCCCATTCAGGCTACTTAATTATTGCTAAATAGTAAACTGATATAATTATCTCTAGCTTAAGCCGGATGGCTTTAAGTAGCCGCCGGAGTTTCCCCTGGGTGTAACCCCTTCCATTTTTCCAGTTGCTGTTCCCGACTTTCCTCATGGTCTGGGTCGGAAACACAAGCGTCCACCGGGCAGACCTCCGCACACCGAGACGACTCGTAGGAACCCACACACTCAGTGCACTTATCAGGATCAATCAAGTAAATCGTCTCCCCCTCACTGATAGCATCATTAGGACACTCGGGTTCGCAGGCACCACAGCTAATACACTCATCCGTAATCTTGTACGCCATACGTTTTACCTCCTAACTTCATTCTCTATAGCCACTTCATTCTTAAGTATATGTCCCTCTTTTCTTAACAACGAGCTTACCGTTTGCCCTGATTAATCTTCTTCCTCAGAGCTGCCGCCACATGTTCAGGGACAAGGTTATCAATATTACCACCCAGATTAGCTACCTCCTTAAGCAGGCTAGAGCTGAGAAACTGATACTTCAAAGTTGCCATTAAACAAACCAACTCTAACTCAGCGGATAAATTTTTGTTCATCATGGCCATATCAAATTCCCTCTCAAAATCAGCGCTCATTCTTAGCCCCCGCACCACCACCTCCGCCCCTATCTTCTTGGCGAAATCAACAGTTAGCCCAGTAAAAGACCCTACTTCAACATTGGGTAGGCCTACTATTGCTTGTCTTACCAATTCCACTCTTTCTTTAGTGGTGAATAGAAGATGTTTGTCCGGAACGTGATAAACACCAATAGTCAACTTATCAAAAAGCTTACCTGCTCTGGAAGCAATATCAAGATGCCCATTGGTTATTGGATCAAAGCTACCCGGGTAAACAGCAATGGTCATAGCCTGCCCTCATTCTGATACACGGCAACACAACTATCACCATGACGGCGCTCTTTAATGAGATTTAGTGAGGCATAGGTCGGATGTAGGGTAAGGTGAGAGGAATGGGTCACTACCATAATGGAACTTGCCCCAACCAGCTTAGAAGTTGCCAGTTGCCCGATAAAATCACCTATAGACGAGTCAGAATAAGGTGGATCCATTAGTATGATACTATACTCCTTATCCAGAGACGAAAGCGCCCTCACCACACTATAACAATAAATACGAGACCGCTCGGTCAGTTTGGCTTTCGCTAAGTTCTGCTTAATCATAGCACAACATCGTGGATCAATGTCAACAAAATCAACCCAACCAGCACCACGACTGAGGGCCTCAATACCTAAAGAACCACTACCCGAGAATAAATCAAGCACTTGTGACCAGTCATTGGCAGTAGTTTCCAGGATAGAAAAAATCGCCCCCCGCACCAAACTTGTCGCCGGACGAACTATCGCTCCCTTCGGTAATTTAAGTCGGTGCCCTTTTGCTTTACCAGCAATAACTCGCATTCTTTATACGAAAGTGCCTCCTAGATTAATTCTACTTTCGTTTCCTTAGTTACCAGTATCACTATACAATCAGGAATTACTTCTCGTCAAGTGGCCTGATTTGGTTTTTTTACAGACATTGGGTATAACTTCCTTAGTACTCGTTACGATGATATTATATCATCAAGACAAGGGCCATATTTAATAGCACAACATTGTTTATCAATCTCACGAACCACATAGTTTTATGTTATACTTAGCTAAAGTCACGAGAATTCCTTAGAGAAAATATCATGAGCACATACAAAATAACTTTTTTACCTGAACAGAAAGAGATTGAAGTAGATGGTGGTATTACTCTACTTCAGGCCTCCGAGAAAGCAGGGATTTACATCAGCAACCTCTGCGGAGGGGATGGGCTTTGTGGTGAGTGCCGCCTCCAAGTAACTGGGGGTAAGGCTAAGGCAGACAAACATGCTATTGGCTTCTTTTCGGGAGAAGAAATGCGAAAGGGTTATGTTCTGGCCTGTCAGACCAGAGTGGAAGACAATCTAGAAGTATTAATCCCAGCCAAGTCCCGCATGGAAAAGGAACGTATCGTTACTGAAGGAGTCCCGGTCATCTATAGCGATCCGGAGCGAGTCTCCCTTCACAAGAGACCATATGACCCAGCATCTTTCTTTGAGCCTCTGGTCAGTAAGGAATATCTTGAGCTCCCCGAACCTGTCGTCGATGATAATATTTCCGACATAGACCGGATTACCCGAGAACTGAGGAAAAAGGCTAATTACCCCTCTTTCGAGATATCATTAGCTTGCCTGCAGGACCTAGCGACCAAATTACGCCAGCATCAATGGAAAGTCACCGCCACTGTCGCCAGACAGAATGGTATCGGCCGAATATTAGAGATAGAAGGGGATGATACCACCAACCAGAATTATGGTCTGGCAATTGATGTCGGTACCACGACTATAGTTGCTCAACTAGTTAACCTTAAAACCGGTAAGGTTATCGGAGTAGAGGCCAGTCACAACCGGCAAGCCCATTACGGCGAAGACGTCATCTCCAGAATGGTTTTTACCTGCAGCCGGGGTTCCCTCGACTTGCTCCATAAGTCGGTAATCGCCAATATAAACGCCCTAGCCCAAGCCCTGTTACGAGAAAGCGGCATTGATCACCAGTCTATTACCGGTATTGTTGCTGCCGGTAATACCACGATGAGCCATTTCCTCTTAGGTTTGATGCCCTGTTCAATAAGATTGGAACCCTATGTCCCTACGGCTACTATCTACCCCCAGATATCGGCTAAGGAAGTAGGTATTAATATAAATCCCAAAGGCATACTGGAAGTAATGCCCAGTGTAGCTAGTTATGTGGGGGGTGACATTGTGGGGGGTGTTTTAGCCTGTGGCCTAGCGGATAATCAGGAGATAAAATGCCTAATCGATGTGGGTACCAATGGGGAGATTGCCATCGGTAATAATGAATGGATAGTTTGTTGTTCTGCCTCAGCTGGACCCGCGTTTGAGGGTGGGGGCGCTGAGTGTGGTATGCGGGCCACTAAAGGAGCAACGGAAAAGATAGAAATAAAACATGATCAAGTCATCTATGAAACCATCGGTAAAGCCAAACCAAGGGGAATCTGTGGCTCCGGTCTGATTGACGTTATCTATGAACTGGTAAGGAATAAGATAATAGATCAGGAAGGAAAGTTCAATCTATCCATGAATGAGCGGCGGATAATTGTGGAAGATAATGATCCCAAGTATATAATAGCCTTTCCTGAAGAAACGGAAACTGGACAAGTACTAACTATTTCCGAATCAGAAATCGGTAACCTTATTAAATCGAAAGGAGCGGTATTTGCTGCCTTCAAGTCCCTAATTGGCTACGTCGGACTAACGTTTGAACAACTGGATACCATCTATGTCGCCGGTGGTTTCGGCACCTCTTTGAATATTCCTAAGGCTATCGCCATCGGTCTGCTACCGGATATAGACCCCCAAAGAATCCAGTTTATCGGTAACAGCTCTATTATGGGGGCACGGATGGCACTCCTTTCCGTTCCTGCCCTTGAGAAAGCACTAAATATTGCCAAGAAAATGACCAATATTGAACTGTCCAACTACCTACCATTTATGGATGAATTCGTGGCGGCTCTCTTTCTACCCCACACCGATAGCAAGCTCTTTCCCTCAGTACGCTACTGAATAAACCATTAGAAGTCAAATGAAGAAAAGTAGATTGACATCACAGACTAGCTGGAATAAGATGAAGTGTTCAGGCAGTTTGTTCAACTAACAGTCGCCAGTTCTAGTCCAACACCTGGATACAGTGGAAATAGATGAGTAAATTCATACATAAGTTAAATCGTGTTTCACAGGTTGCTCCTTCGCCCATGGGATTCATGGCGAAACCAACTTCGGAAAAGTCAAAAATACTACTCATTGCCAGTTTGACTCAGCTTAATGCTAACAACCTAGTTGACTATGTGGCTGGGGCTGATGCCGGATTAATCCATGTTTCTGCTTTAAACTCAGGGATAGAAGTGCTCCAAGAAATACAGCAAACTGTATCTGATATTCCATGGGGATTGTGGTTGGGAGATACCAGAAGTAAAGGAATAAAACAGCTGGCCAAGATTGACAGTGATTTTATAGTTTTCCCGGCAGTTAATACACCACTAGCCATACTCCAAAATGATAAAACAGGTAAGATATTAGAGGTAGAGGCATCACTTGATGAAGGCTTGCTGCGGACAGTAGATGAGTTACCGGTAGATGCAGTACTTCTGGCTGGTGAAAAGGGAGAACCCAACTTTCTTACCTGGCGTCATATTATGCGCTTTCAGCGCTTTGCCTATTTACTGGCTAAACCATTATTAGTTTCCATCCCACCACGGGTAACGATTAACGAACTGCAGACTATATGGGAAGCGGGGGTAGACGGGGTAATAGTAGAAGTAGGAGACGGGCAGCCTACGGACAGATTAAAAAAGCTACGCCAGATAATTGACAAACTGGACCTGCCCTCGCAGCGCAAGCAGGCAGAGGCTCTACTACCCTATATCGGGCAGGATAGGCACACCGAAGCAACTGAAGAGGAAGACGAGTAGTTTTTCGGGTGAGGGGAATCCGACCAGTATTAATAGCTACCATCAGTGTTTCTTTCCCTACATCCTCAGCTACCACTACCCGATAATGAGCGTTGCCACGATTTTCCTTCAGTGATGATAGCTGGGGCAATTACCACTTCAACCTTATGCATTTCTGGAATGGTAGATACACCACAGATACCCATTGCCGTACGCAGAGCCCCAATCAGATTCTGACTACCATCAGTTACCGAAGTCGGGCCGAAAAGAATTTGTTCTAATGTACCCGAAGTACCAACCCCTATTCTGGTTCCTCTGGGAAGTGCAGGGTGGGGATGGGCCATACCCCAGTGATAACCCAATCCCGGGGCCTCCTTAGCCTGAGCTAGCATGGAACCGAGCATTACGGCATCAGCACCTGAGGCAAAGGCTTTGCACAGGTCGCCACCATTACTCATGCCACCATCCGTAATTATGGGCACATACCGGCCTGACTCACGTAGATATTGATTCCTAGCCGCGGCACAATCAATAGTAGCAGTTACCTGAGGAACACCGACGCCAAGAACCTGCCGGGTAGTACAAGCGGCACCTGGTCCTACCCCTACCAAAACACCAGAGACTCCCGTCCTCATAAGTTCTAGGCAAGCGCTATAGCTTACACAGTTACCCACAATAATGGGCATAGATATAGACTGGCGAAGTTCGGGAAAGGTTAACCCGCTATAGCTTTTTGATATATGACGGGCACTAGTAACGGTGGACTGGACTACCAAAATATCAGCTTTAGCTTCGACAACTATTGGAGCCAGACGTTTGGTGTTAGCCGGAGCTACTGAAACTGCACATACTGCTCCTGCCTTCTTAATCGCCTGTATTCTTTCGCCAACAAGATTCTCTTTAATCGGCGCTGAGTAGACTTTTTGCAGCAGAGCGGTAACTCCAGAACTGGAGACTTGAGCCATTTCAGCCAGTATCTCCTGGGGTTTATCATACCTAGTTTGAACCCCCTCTAAATGAAGAACAGCGAGCCCGCCCAGCTTACTCATCAGGATAGCCAAATTAACGTCCGTTACCGCATCCATTGCTGCCGCCAGAATAGGGATAGAAAAAGTAAAATCACCTACCTTAAAATCAAGGTTTGTCTGGTCTGGATTAACAGTTATATCTCCGGGGACAATAGCCACTTCATCAAAACCGTAGGAACGCCTGAGCTGCTTAAATTGAGAGGTAGCCATTTCACTTTCCTTCCTTTTGAACTATAGGACTATCAATATCGAATCAGCGAGTAGACCGACACTTCTTCTAATTTCTTTTTACCTTGGAGTTCTAGAAGTTCTATCAGGAACGCAGCACAGACTAGGTTACCCTTCATCTGCTTGATAAAGTCTATGGCAGCTTTTGCCGTTCCGCCGGTGGCAATAACATCATCAACAAACAATACGTGATTACCTGAACTGATAGCGTCTATGTGAATCTCCAGCTCGTCTGCTCCATACTCCAGGTCATACGATGTCTGGTGCTTATACCACGGTAACTTACCTTTCTTTCTGATCGGTACAAACCCCGCACCTAGTGTGTACGCTATTGCTGACCCTAGAATAAACCCTCTAGCTTCTACGGCGCAAACAACGTCAATCTCTTCCTGGCGGAACCTACAGGCAATTTCATCGACGGCTTTCTGAAAAATTTCGCCATTCTTCAGCAGATTTGTAATATCTCTGAAAATAACCCCCTTTGTCGGAAAGTCATGAATATCTCTAATATACTTCTTGAACTCCCCCTCAGATTCACTGCTAACTAGACCACTGTTATGATGATACATGTCCCTCCTTAACGGGGCTACTTTGCTGCCTGAATTTATGGGTATCATAATAAACTATTAACGAGTAAACCATTTATTTTTTCTTCCTTAATCCCAAACTATACCAAAATCCAAGGTTCAAAGTCAAGAAATTTTAGACTCCAAGGGAATTCTTGGAACATGTTATTCTCCGCTCAAATCATTCTACATCCAACAAACACTTGACAACTGATATTCATCCGCTATACTATTAGACTAGTAGTAAGGTGGAACGGGATGTTCCCCAGAATTACCAGGTTAAACGTTTAGTTAATTCCCAGAATAAAATCTGTAGTTTCCCAATTTTTTGTGGTTTTAGCCTTCCTCTATGTCAAAGTATATCTTTATTACTGGTGGCGTTGTTAGTTCAGTAGGCAAAGGCATTACTGTCGCCTCTATTGGCACTATCTTAAAGGGACGTCAGATTACCGTGTCGGCTCAAAAACTCGACCCGTACCTTAATGTTGACCCGGGGACAATGTCACCCTATCAGCATGGGGAGGTATTTGTTACCCAAGACGGAGCCGAAACCGACCTTGACTTGGGTAACTACGAACGTTTTATTGATATTAACTTGACTGCTGAATCAAATGTTACTTCCGGCCAAATTTATAGTGCTGTTATTGGTAAGGAGAGGCGGGGTGATTTCTTAGGAGGCACCATCCAAGTGGTACCTCATGTTACCACGGAGATAAAAGATTGGTTCAAACGGTTAGCCCAGAAATCACAGGCAGACGTAATCATCATAGAGGTAGGCGGCACAGTAGGAGATATTGAGGGACAACCCTTTCTTGAAGCCATCAGGCAGATGAGAAATGACGTCGGCCAGGATAACATACTTTATATCCATGTTACCCTCCTCCCTTATCTCACTTCTACCCAGGAACTAAAAACCAAGCCTACGCAGCACAGTGTTAACGAACTGCGTCGGACCGGCATTCAACCCGACATTATCATCTGTCGTAGTGACTGCCCTATTCCAGAAGGGACAAGGGATAAAATATCCCTTTTCTGTGATGTGGAACGGCAAGCGGTTATTCCTCTGCCCACAGTATCTACCATCTATGAGGTGCCACTCCTTCTGGAAGAAGAAGGGTTGGGACACTTGATTGTAGACAAGCTAGGCCTTAAGGCAACCCAGACAAACCTGAGTCAGTGGCAGAACCTAGTCAGGTGTATTAAGGAATACCGGGAGCCAGTTAATATCGCCCTAGTGGGCAAGTACGTAGAATTACAGGACGCTTACTTTTCAGTTCGGGAAGCTCTACACCACGCTGCCCTGTACCATAATAGAGAGCTTGTTCTGACCTGGGTTTCCTCCGAAGAACTGGGAGGAAATGGCAGCGACATCCTACTACACTCAGCCCAAGGCGTAATAGTCCCTGGTGGATTTGGTGTTAGGGGAATAGAAGGCATGATAAAGACAGCTAGTTACGCTCGAAACAATGAAATTCCCTATCTAGGACTATGCTTGGGAATGCAGGTTATGGTAATTGAGTTTGCGCGCCATGCCATGGGTTCAAACGAGGCAAACTCTACTGAATTTAACGCCACGACTCCCTACCCCGTTATCGATCTCCTCAATGAACAGAAAGGAATAGAGAATAAGGGTGGTACTATGCGCTTGGGTAACTACCCCTGCCAACTGGTTGAAGGCAGCTTGGCCGCTAATGCCTATAGACAAAGTCTGGTTCACGAACGCCATAGGCACCGCTTCGAATTCAATAATCGATTTCGTAACCAACTAGAAGAAGCAGGAATGATTTGCAGCGGCCTATCCCCTGATGGCAAACTAGTAGAAATCTGCGAACTAGTCAATCACCCGTGGATGGTAAGCTGCCAATTCCATGCTGAGTTTGGTTCTCGCCTTGGCCGTCCCCATCCTCTGTTCCGTGATTTCATCGGTGTCGCTAAGGGCATACTACGCGAAGGGGCTCAACCACCTTTACCCCTTTCCGCTTAGCTTATGATAAAATACCAGCCATCACATAGAGAAAATACTCGAGAAGCAACGAAAGAATAACCACTAATAATAACAGAGGAGTATACCAGGTAAGGTAGAAAGGCAAAACTAAATGCATATTTTTCTAGATACGGCTAATATCGACCAAATCAAGCAAGCCGCGAAGTTGGGTATCATTAATGGCATTACCACTAATCCCAGCCTAGTATCTAAGGAGGGACTAGCCGACTATAAAACTGTTGTCCAAGAAATCTGCTCTATTATTCCTGGCCCTGTTTCCGCTGAAGTAGTAGTAAATGAAGTGCATGCCATGCTTGAACAGGCACGTAATATAGCCACTTGGGCCAGCAATGTAGTAGTAAAAATTCCGTCAACCACCGACGGGCTAGAGGTAACTTCCACACTTACCAAGGAGAATATAAAGGTAAATATGACCCTGTGCTTCTCGCTGAACCAAGCACTTCTTGGGGCATTAGCTGGAGCAACCTACATAAGTCCCTTTGTCGGCCGATTAGACGATATAAGTCGCGACGGCATGGCTCTAGTTAAAGACATTGTTGATGTCTATAATAAATACGGATTGAAAACTAAAGTGATTGCTGCCAGTATTCGTCACCCCCAACACTGTGTGGCAGCAGCTAAAGCCGGGGCCCATATAGCCACCATCCCATCCAATGTGTTGACGCAGATGATGCAGCATCCACTTACTGATATAGGCATTACTCGCTTCCTTACTGACTGGCAACGCGTCTCACGGTGATAAAATGGAAAACAAAACTCTAACCAGCCAGATAGGGAGTTCTAATCTCTAAATAAAAAAGCGGAGGTTTGATGAAATCTTATATTTCAAGCACCAGGATGAACCAGAACAAAGTAATTTAAAGGGCTTAAGTTTCCTTTTCAATAATTCCCCTCCTTTTCACATCAAGTCAAGGAGGATTAAGGGGTGAGGTTAAAATGAACATTACCGAACTAGAAAGCAAAAATAAGGAAAAGCTGATTGAGCTAGCCAACGAGATGGGTATGTCCAACCCCTCTAATCTCAAGAAGCAAGATATCATCATACGGCTACTCCAGGCCCATACCGAGCAGCAGGGCAATACCTTCTGTAGCGGTATCTTGGAGATTATGGGGGACGGCTATGGTTTCTTAAGGCAAGATACCCTGCTACCCAGCTCAGCCGACATTTATGTTTCCCAGTCCCAGATTCGTCGCTTTGGCCTGCGCACCGGTGATATGGTCCTTGGCCAGGGCAGACCATCCAAAAATGGCGAAAAATACAGCAGTCTGCTTCGAATAGAAGCCGTCAACGACATAAACCCGGAGTTAGCCAGAAACCGACCTTCCTTCAACGCGCTTACCCCCGTTTTCCCCGACAAACTAATTGACCTAGAAACCACATCCAGCAACTTGTCCACGCGATTGATCAACCTAATTGCTCCTATCGGCCGGGGGCAACGAGGTTTAATCGTATCCCCCCCTAAAGCCGGCAAGACCCTACTGCTTAAAGCCATAGCCAACGCCACCACTACTAACTACAGTGATATTCACCTGATAGTGTGCCTTATTGGTGAAAGACCAGAGGAAGTTACTGATATGAAGCGCTCGGTCAGGGGAGAGGTCATGAGCGCCACCTTTGACGAAATAGTAGAAAACCATACTCGTGTCGCCGAGTTGGCCCTAGATAGAGCTAAGCGCATGGTAGAAAGTGGTAAGGATGTGTTTATCCTCCTTGACGGGATTACCCGTCTTACTCGGTCCTATAACCTGGCTATGCCCTCTAGTGGGCGCACTTTATCCGGCGGTATTGACCCCGCTGCCCTTTATCCAGCCAAGCACTTCTTTGGTGCTGCCCGTAACACTGCCGAGGGCGGAAGTTTGACTATTATTGCTACCTGCCTGGTTGATACCGGCAGCCGCATGGATGACCTCATTTATGAAGAGTTCAAGGGGACCGGCAATATGGAACTACACCTTGACCGTCGATTAGCTGAGCGCCGAATCTTCCCGGCGATAGATATTAAGCACAGCGGTACCAGACGGGAGGAGCTACTGATGGACGAAGACACCATAAAACATGTGTGGTTACTACGACGCATGGTATCTATGATTTCTTCCAATGCTAATAGTTTCAATGAAGCCACCGAGCGTATCATTGAGCGCCTAAGCAAGACAAAGACTAACGCTGAGTTTCTGGCAAATTTGAAAGACGTATGAAGGGAAGCTCAGAATAAGGCTTACGGGTAGCAGGTAATAATTAACATCAATACAGAAATATGGCGGAAGTCTGACTAGCGGTCGGCACTATTCCTCGCCGGTGAGTCATCAAGTTGTATCTCGGAAGAAGTAATAACTAATTTGTGGGCTTCGAAACGGAAAAAGCGATTGACATTAGTAGTCGCTTACCAATATAATGGGAGTCGTTCTCTCAAATGCCCAAAAGTAGTTTGTCGGCAAAAGTATAAAATTTCCAAGACACTTCACCAAAAGGAGGGATATAATGCCAGAAAAGAAGCAGTATCCAGCAGAGGAGGGATTGTTCACTTGGCCCTCGGGTAAGCCTCAGCTCATCGGCGGCCACTGTAAGTCCTGTGGTACCTATTTTTTTCCCAAGTATTATGTGATACATAAGCCAGGTTGTAAAGAAAGGCAGGTAGAGGAAATCCTTCTCAGTCGAAAGGGTGAACTGGATACTTATACCGTGCAGCATTATCCCCCACCACCACCTTTCGTAAGCCCTGACCCATTTGTTCCCTATGCTATTGGTTGGGTAGCCTTGCCTGAGGGCATAGCCGTTGCCGGAATAATTACCGGGTGCAAGTTAGAAGATATAAAGGCACATATGGATGTAGAGCTGGTAGCAGAAAAAGCCTGGAATGATAATGACGGGAATGAGGTTCTAATTTGGAAGTGGCGACCGGTTTAAAGCCACGATTCTAACTATTGCTAGCAAAAGGAGGGAATTGAAATGGGAGAAGTTGCTATAGTTGGTGTAGGTTTGCATCCGTGGGGAAAGTTTGATGACAAGACCATTACCGATATGAGTGTGGAAGCAACCATGAGGGCACTAAAGGATGCCAACATTGAGTGGGAAGATGTACAGGAAGTAGTTGCGGGTGAATGGATATGGGGATCGACTACTGGCCTTAACCCGGGGGCATCAATAACCACGGTAATGGGTCAGACCGGGATTCCTACCACTAACGTATTCAATATGTGCGCTACCGCCACCAATGTCTTAAGAGCTGCCTACAATGTAGTTGCCAGCGGACAGCGCGATATTGTTCTTGCCGTCAGTGGAGATAAATCACCCAAGGGTTTTTTCACCACTATGGGGCATACCGATGACCCCACGGACAGTGATTTCCTGCGTTGGAAGATGATGGGATTAACCAATCCGGGTTACTGGGCGATGGAGTGCCGACGGCGCATGGAGAAATATGGGACTACTGAACGTCACTTAGCTAAAGCAAAGGTAGCCTGCAGCAAGTACGGAGCGCTGAATCCTGATGCTTTGTACAGGAAAGTATTTACTGAAGAAGAGGTCTTAAACTCACCTATGGTCTGTGACCCGCTGAGGTTATTCATGATTTGTGCTACACGGGACGGGGCAGCGGCAGCAATACTATGCAGTGCCGATAAGGCCAAAAAGTTTAATGCCAAGCCAATCACTATAGCTGGTGTTGGTGAGGGTAGTTCACTGTTTGGTGACCCAACACCGGTACTGGGATTACTCTGTGCCACCGTACCAGGGACAGCCCCTCTGGTTAGCGAGAGTTATACCTCCTCCCAGATGGCCTACAAAATGGCTGGCATTGGCCCCGAGGATATCGACTTTGTCGAGGTACCTGACAATAGCTCTTGGCATTTTCTTCAATATCCAGAAACGCTGGGCTTTTGGAAACCGGGTGAAACAGACCGCATGCTTGACGAGGAAGCTACCGGGTTAGGGAGTAAACTACCAATCAACACTAGTGGTGGGATTGCCTCATTCGGGGAAGCAGTAGCGGCTACTGGTCTAGCACAGATCTACGAATTAGTTTTACAGCTAAGAGGGCAAGCCGGTGCCAGGCAAGTAGACGGAGCCAGAATAGGCTTGGCTCAAACCTACGGTCAATTGGGAAACAGTGCTTCAGCGATATTAAAGATATAAAGGACTTAACCAATTATTCTCAATCTGCAAATTACCTGGTGGGGTTAGCTCAGATTTTCTTCTCCTGGTTACACAAATCGAGGGCTATCATAGCGAAAATTTGAGCTGCCTTGTACAGGTCTTTAAGGTCAAGGCTGGGAGCACCCATTCTCCCCCCCAGTCCCCCCGATGGACCGTAGTTAACCGCCGGGATTCCAGCTTCATTAAAGACATTAATATCACGCCACATGCTGCTTTCTGGCGGCATAGTCCGCTTCGGTTTCTCTTGGAACACCTTTTGGTGGGCTTTTCCCACTGCAGCGGTAAGGCGATCAACATTCTGAGCTTCATAACCACGTCGGCAGGCAAAGAGTTCAACTTCCGCCTCTATGCCCAGAGCTT
Organism: uncultured Dehalococcoidales bacterium; assembly: GCA_964342215.1. Taxonomy (GTDB): domain Bacteria; phylum Chloroflexota; class Dehalococcoidia; order Dehalococcoidales; family CAYFEZ01; genus CAYFEZ01. The sequence continues at coordinate 19,451 of CAYFEZ010000002.1, forward strand.
TAATCATTTCTTCCAGTTCCGTTTTTAACGCCAGCACATCTTGATTTGGTACTGTCCGAAAGTCGAGGTATAGAGCACACTTCTCTGTGGTCATGCAGGTAAAATACGGACCGCCCCCTCTCACCGCACCGAAGTTGACCTTAGGGATAACGGTTCCGCCGGGACACTCATACGTATGCTTCTCTTCATAAGAAAGTGCCCAACCCTCGATTTTCTCCACCAGTCGACTCACTTGAACGATAGCACTGGGATTTTTTTCGGGGGTATAAGGCCGCTTAATGTATGGCGAGTACATACCCATCGCACCAAAAACGGTAACTTTAAAAAGTGCTCTACCCGCCTCAACCCAACCGAGGCGAAAAGCCGTCGCCTCAGCTACCAGGGCATAGTCAGCGACCGCTCCATGGGCCACCATGAAACGACACCCAACGTCCGGACTCACATAATCAGGTCCCTGGAACTCATCAACCGGTTCTTGTTCCATTTCTCCGGATACGGCGGTGAGCAGGAGATCACCCTTCAAAGTAATACCGGCTTTTTTAATAGCTTTACCCGCAATTAAAAAACAAGCCATCAACCCCTTGTCATTGACGATACCTTCCCCGTATAGGTTATCTCCTTCTCGCCACGCCTGATGACGGAATGAGGCCATGGGGTCGCGAAATACCCACACATCTCGCTCAGACGCCGAGGTATCCATATGGCTATTAAAGAGGAGGCTATAACCACCACCGCTGCCCTTGTATAGCCCCACTATATTGGGACGGTCTGGGAGGAGACTGAGAACTCTTGTCGAAAACCCCTCCTGTCGGAGCCATCCTTCGATAAATTCCCCTACTTCCTTTTCCCGTCCAGTAGGGCTGTCAATGTTACCTAAGGCGATGGCCAGATTGGCCAATTCCTCCCTGTCAATTTGGGCCAGTACCGAATCTACATCTAATGGCACGTTCTCCTCCTTCTTATTTTTCCCGCATTTTACTCCATAATGTCAGGTAACGTATCAAGTACGGAAACTTATCCAGAACCACGGACTGTTCCTGCTCCAGAGCTCCCTGATACCCACAGGCTACCATCCCCTCCCAAAACTGTCAACCTATCCATTCTAAGTTATAATTTGCATGATGTTGATAAACGACATTATTCCTTTTAACCGCAAACTCTAGTAAAATAGAGCGAAACAATGAAACAAAATATAACCCCTATCCGACAGCAATATCTTCGTATTAAGCGAAAGTATCCCCAGGCAATTGTCCTTTTTCGTTTAGGAGAT
>CAYFEZ010000003.1:0-19871 GCA_964342215.1 uncultured Dehalococcoidales bacterium
CGGTGAACAGACGGCAGGGAAAGGGCGGATAAACCGGACTTGGCTATCTCCTAAGGGCAGTCTTGCCCTGTCTGTTATTCTCTACCCTGCAGTGACTCACCTGCCTTTCCTGATTATGTTGGCTTCTCTGGCTGTAGTCCACAGCGTTAAGGGAATCACCGGATTAAGGCCACAGATTAAGTGGCCCAACGATATCCTGATCAATGACAAGAAAGTGTGCGGAATTCTAATTGAAAGTGGTGTGCGGGGAAACTTCGTGGACTACTCCCTCATCGGTATTGGAGCCAATATTAACATCCAGCTTGCTGCTTTCTCGGAGATTTCACCAACCGCTACCAGCTTGTCTCACGAATTAGGACAAGATATATCATTAGTAGCTATAATACAGCGGTTGTTAATTGAAATAGAACGGTTATACCTGTCCTTACCGGCTGGGGAATCCATTTACGAGGAATGGCGCGATAATTTGGTAACACTAGGGAAAAGAGTCCAGATAAAATCGGCGGGCCGGGTGTACGCCGGTTTAGCTGAAACAGTAGCCCGCGATGGCAGTCTGCTACTGCGTCAGTCGAATGGCAGCCTGATTAACATTTCTGCCGGTGATGTTAATCATCAGAATTAAAAATAACACCCCTACCCGGAGCCTGCCATCAAATGCGGACTCCGGGTTTACCTTTTACCGAGTTGTTATTTCACTCCTTTGACTATTTGGTAGTCTTTTCACTGGAGCGGGCACCTGCACTTCGGTCCACAAACATTTTCATAATGTCTATGGGCAGGGGGAATATTACCGTACTACTTCTCTCCGAAGTTATCTCAGTCAGTGTTTGTAGATAGCGAAGCTGAATCGTGACCGGTTCCGTAGCCATAACCTTTCCGGCTTGAGCCAATCTCTCAGAAGCTTGAAACTCACCATCAGCATGGATTATCTTGGCCCGTCTTTCTCTTTCAGCCTCAGCCTGAGCCGCCATCATCCGCTTCATCTGCTCAGCAAGCTCTACCTCCTTAATCTCTACCGTACTGACCTTAACCCCCCAAGGATCAGTATGCTCATCAATTATCCTCTGCAGCATTTGATTAAGCTTTTCCCTTTGCGTCAACAGTTCATCCAACTCTGATTGCCCTAGTACATTCCGTAGTGTGGTCTGGGATATCTGCGAGGTAGCTCTAATGTGGTCTAAAATCTTAACTACCGAGGATTCAGGATCAACTACCCTGAAGTACACCACGGCATTTACCCTGACGGTAACATTATCCTTGGTGATTACCTCCTGTGACGGGACATCCATGGTTACCACTCGCAGGTCTACCTTTACTATCCTGTCAACGAAGGGGATGATGAGAAATAGGCCGGGACCCTTAGCTCCAATTAGCCGTCCCAAACGAAAGATAACCCCTCGCTCAAATTCGGTGACAATCTTAATTGTCATTGGTAAAAGTATGAGCAGAGCTAAAATAATTATGCCAATAGGTAGCCAGTTCATTGTTTGCCTCCTTTTATTAGTCTTTAGATACCCGTAACTTTAAGCCATCAGATTTAATTACAATCACCTCCTCCCCAGGCTGTGCCTGCCCCCCTTCTAATATTGCTACCCACAGTTCACCATCGATAAAAACTGTACCTTTAGGATCCAGAGTTGTCCTAACGACTGCCACCTTTCCTACTAACTCTTCCCTGCCGACAGATACCTGACGGCGGTGGGCTCGAATTGATAGATTAACTACCAAGATAAGAAGGGCCACAATTAAGATTATGATTATAGCAATTAGCCAAGGTTGAAGCAATATAATCCTCCATAAAAGAATATTTTGTAATAAGCAGGGCTAAACCAATTATAACTGATGTTTACCTCATTTACTGTTTTTTCACATGTAGCGTCAAACCGTCAACCTTAATTATAACCACCGCTTCTCCGGGTTCCACTCTCCCCCCTTCCGAAATTGCTGCCCAGCGTTCTCCCCTAAAGAAAATAGTTCCTTCCAGGTCAAGGGCTACCTTGACCACTGCCGTCTTCCCCAGTAAGTCTTCTCGACCAGTGCGTGCTTGGCGGTGGTGGGCTCGAATCACACGATTAAGCACCAAGACAAACATAGCAACAACGACAACTACAACAGTAACAATCAGCCACAGATCTATTTGAAACAATGGAGACCCTCCCCCTCTAAACAAAATTAGGGAACCAATAACCAGTGAAGCGACCCCCCCCGAGGTAAACAAACCAAAGGTCGGCGTGAATATCTCAATAATAAAAAGACCAAAGGCCAACACAATAAGTATAACGCCCGCAATGTTCACCGGTAAAGTCCCCAGTGAAAAAAAGGCCAGTATCAGAGAGATACCACCCGCTATGCCTGGAAAGCCAAGCCCGGGGGTGGTAATTTCGACCAGCAACCCAACCGAAGCCAAACTCAACAGAATAAAGGCAATATTTGGGTCGCTGATAGCATAGAGGAAGCTTTCTATCCAGTTCATGCTGATGTGGTTAACGGTAGCGCCCTGAGTGCTCAGGGTGACCACACTCCCATCGATCATCGTCAGTTGCCTACCATCAAGTTGAGAGATAAGGACATCAAGGTTAGGGGCAAGCATATCAACGACATTAAGCTCAAAAGCCTCTCGCTCTGTGGCAGAAACGCCTTCCTTAACCGCTTTTTCGGCCCACTCGGCATTCCGTCCATGTGACTCGGCAAGACTCCTAATATAGGCAACGGCATCATTGATAATCTTCCTCTTCATGTCGTCCGGTATTTCGCCACCTTCCAACGACACTGGAGTAGCAGCACCAATGGCAGTACTTGGCGACATAACAGCCACATGGCCCGCCAAGGTAATGAAGGCTCCAGCCGATGCGGCCCGAGCCCCAGACGGGGAAACGTATACTACCACCGGTATTTTGGCATTAATAATGTTCTGTATAATATCACGCATTGAGGTGTCCAACCCACCAGGCGTGTCCATTTGAATTATAAGAGCAACAGCATCGTCTTCCTCGGCTTGTTCAATGCCACGCTCAATATAACCAGTCAGGACAGGATTGATAACCCCATCAATAGTAAGCACATCAATCTTGGGTGTAGCTGCCTGTACCACAATAGCGGTAAAGGAACCCAATAGCAAACCTGTCAGTAGTAGAATGCGTATTATCTTTGGCATAGTGAATCCTGGAAAAAATTTCATAGCTACCAAATTATAATTTCATTACGGTTTTATTGCAAACAATATTATTAAAGTTGAGCAGACGACTCACTACAGCTAATACCAGCAAACGACGCTATAACCACTCGGAGGGACCAACAACCTTACAAAAAAAGAAACCTTGAATATTTCACCTCAAGAGTTTATCCTATATAAGTGACTCTATCACATAACGAGTTAGCCTGCAACATATCAATTATCTCATTAAAGGGTATAGTATGAGGGCTCAAAAATGCAAGGGAAGTCGAGATTTATCCCCTGAAGAAATGACCAAGTTTCGCCTCATTGAGGGGATATTTGCGGATTGCTGTTTCAAACGAGGATACGAGGAAGTCAGAACCCCAACTCTTGAGTACCTTCACCTCTTCACCTCAACCGGGACACTTACCCCCAATATGTTAGGTAAAGTGTATTCCTTTCTTGATTGGGATGGTTGGAGTGGAGAAAGGGTGGTGTTGAGACCTGATAGTACTATTCCCATTGCCCGACTTTATATTGAGAATATGCCGGAGAAGGAACGGGCAAAGCTCTTTTATATAACCAATATCTTCATTTTTGAAGAAACTGGAGAAAAAACAAGAGAAAAATGGCAATGTGGTGCTGAACTTATCGGAGAGAAGTCTCCTTTAGCTGATGTGGAACTGCTAGTAATGGCCTTAGAGACTCTGAAAAGGTTAAAGCTTAAAGACATTGAGTTGAGGCTATCACATACTGGTTTAATAAGAGCATTACTAGCCAAACTAAGCCTAAGCCCTGAGGAGCAAACCAGAATATTCAACCAGATTCTGGATGGTGATACAGAAGCACTGGCTAGAATACAGCCGGAGCAGCCAGATTTAGGAAGGGCTCTGTCTGCTTTACTCGAACTGAAAGGGAAATCATCTGGATTTCTTAAGAACATAAAGTCCCTATTTACTCATGATTTACCTGAACTTGAATCCCCGCTTAATAATTTCATAAGTGTGGTTGAACTTCTTGACTCTTTAGGTTACGACTACCGGATTGACATAGCTGCAGGAAGGGGGTTTGAATACTATACCGGTGTGATTTACCAATTCTTTATCGGTGGAGAGAATTTAGGCGCTGGCGGGAGATATGATGCCCTCATTCCGCTAATGGGTGGCAGAGATATTCCGGCTTCAGGTTTTGCCCTCTACCTTGACCCCTTGGTGAAACTAGTGAAACCAGAAGCTTTGTCTAAACCTCAGCATCAAAGAATCCTTGTTAGGGCTGAAGCCAGTGAGGCAGAAGCGATAAAAGCAAGCTTTAGCGTTGCTAACTTCCTCCGTGAAGCCGGATATGTGGTTGAACTTCACTTGAGTGGCCATGAACCGGATACCTTAATGTGGAAACTCGATGTGCAACATCGTGCTCCTTTATTTGTTTTGACGGACCAAGTTAATCACCAAAGGTATGAGACGCAAACGGCTAATGAAATTTTAACATTACTGGGGGAGAAAAGTGCCGATAAAGATAGCCCTGCCTAAAGGTCGTCTACTACCAGAGACCGCCACCCTGCTCCAGGGAGCGGATTGGGGGCTGAGTGATTATCATGAGGGAATGCGTTCTTATCGTATGAAATCTCAGAAATTTTCCAGTCTTCTAGCCAAAATATTCCAGGAGAAGGATATTCCTATACAGGTGGCAGTTGGCAACTATGATTTGGGGATTTGCGGGCTGGACTGGATTGAAGAACTTTTGGTTAAATACCCAAGTAGTGCCTTGGTCAAAGTAAAAAATTTGAGATATGGACAGAGTGTCTTGTATATGACCGCTAGCCGGTCTGAGGCAGCGCCTACGGCTGGGGTAATGCCAGTAGTGCCAGACATTGTGCGAATTGCTAGCGAGTATCCTAACCTAGCCGAATCCTTTGCTGCCCACCTCCGATTAAGGCGGTTCAGTATCTATCCCCTATGGGGTGCGGCTGAGGTTTATCCGCCGGAAAGTGCTGACTTAGCTTTGATTACAGGGAGCGTTGAAGATAAAGTTTCAAATTATGGACTGGTAACAGTGAGCGATGTCCTTAATTCTAGTGCTTTTCTTATTGCCAATAGGAGTAGTTGGGAAACCAAAGACATGAACAATATATTAGCTACTATCGGAGATAAACTACCCGCCGAGGAGAAACAGCCATCGTCTCCACATATAACGGAAATACCCAAGATAGCGATACGCCACTTGCCTAGGCAAATAGCCAAGGATGTAGTTCGCTTAGCCTTACCCGATGGCCATCAGCAATTACCTACTATCCAACTGTTGAACAAGGCCGGTATTCAGATTGATGATTATCCCTCAGCTGCGGGAAACCGACGACCAACTACCAACTTGGACGGCGTTATGGTTAAGGTAATCAGACCTCAGGATATGCCACTACAAGTAGCCAATGGCAACTTTGACTTGGCTATTAGCGGTAGAGATTGGCTTGCTGACCATCTTTATCAATTTCCATCCAGCCCAGTTGGTGAGCTCCTTAACCTTAAATATGGGAAGGTAAGAATAGTCGCCGTAGTTAGTAAAAAGTTGTCGGTACCTGATGTCACCGCCTTAAGACGACTTAATGCAGAACGGCTGGTGCCATTTAGAGTCGCTTCAGAATATGTAAACATAGCGGACAAATATGCTAGAGATAACCACCTTGGCATGTATCGGGTGATTCCTACATGGGGAGCCAGCGAGGCCTTTTTACCGGAGGATGCCGATTTACTAATTGAGAACACCCAAACCGGTGGTACCATCGCCAGGCATAACCTCCAGATTATTGATACCCTTTTCGAATCAACCGCCTGCCTGATTGGCAACACCAATAGTCTCGTCCCGGAGAAAGGTAAAAGGATAGAGTCTATTATTGCCATCCTGCGGACCGCAGTGGAGAATAAGAATTGAAAATCGTTGAGGGATTTGAGCTAACCAAATCGCTATTATCAAGGCAAGGACCGGCAGTAATAGTTGATGGCGATAAGCAAGAACAAAAAGTTAGACAAGTAATAGCTGATGTACGGAATCGGGGAGACAGCGCCCTCAAAGAATACACCCTAAAATTTGATGGGATAGAGATTGAATCACTGGAGGTAAGCAAGCAGCAGATACGCAATGCTCGTCACCAGGTAGATGCCGAACTTATATCAGCACTTGAGCTGGCCGCCGAACGAATACGTTCTTTTCATAACGCACAGAAGGATAATATTTGGAACAAGTTTACTAAGTCAGGATTGGGACAACTAATACGCCCGTTAAAGCGAATTGGCGTTTATGCCCCTGGTGGCACCGCCAGTTATCCATCGACGGTATTAATGACGGCTATCCCGGCTAGAGTGGCTGGCGTCAAGGAGATTATTTTAGTTACTCCACCAGGGTCAACCGGAACAGTTCCACTGCCAACATTAGTTGCCGCCGATATTACTGGAGTTAACCGCATGTTTTGTGTCGGCGGTGCCCAAGCAATTGCTGCTTTAGCCTTTAGCACTGAGTCCATCCCTCAAGTAGATAAAATTTGTGGCCCGGGTAATATCTTCGTAGTCTTAGCCAAGAAATTGGTCTATGGAGTAGTTGATATTGACGGATTGCAGGGACCAAGCGAGGTATTAATCATTGCCGATGAGACAGCAAAAGCAGAATACTGTGCTGCCGACATTTTGGCTCAGGCGGAGCATGACCCCTTAGCTTCGGCTATTTTGATAACTACTTCACCACGGTTAGCCAATGAGGTCACTCGGGAAGTTGAGCAACAGCTAAAGGGGTTAGCACGCCAAGAAATAATCACCCAGTCCTTAAACAAAGGACTAATAGCCTTAGTTCCCAACCTGGATGAAGCTATCGAACTGGCAAACATTCGCTCCCCGGAGCATCTCTGCCTGATGGTAGATCGGGCAGCCAACTATGTTAAACGAGTGTCTAATGCCGGCTGTATACTAGTTGGAGAAAAATCAACCGTGGTTCTGGGAGATTATGTGGCGGGACCAAGCCATGTATTACCTACCGATGGTACAGCCCGGTTCAGTTCCCCACTCAATATAACCGATTTTATTAAATTTACCAGCGTAATTAATATAGATAATGCCAACCTGAAACAGCTGGGCCCATCCGCATCGGTCATAGCTAGGAGCGAAGGACTTGAGGCTCATGCCCGCGCCGTAGACAAACGACTGGAAACACGTTAACCCTTCCCTTCCGATAGAGACCAACACTGATAATATTTTTATATCACCCCCCCCTCTTTGAGCCGGACAAGTTCCTGGGAAGCGTAACCGAGCAAACCAGTGTACACCTCTTCATTATGTTCACCCAGTAAAGGAGCAGCTGATTTTATCTTCCCTGGTGTTTTAGAAAATTTAATCGGAATCCCGATTAATGGCACCTTACCTATCCCGGGATGCTCAACTTCAACAAGCATCTCTCGAACCCGAATGTGCGGGTCAGCGGCAACCTCAGGGATGGTGTTCACTGGACCACAAGGCACCCCGGCCTCATTAAATCTCTTCACTACTTCAGCAACAGTTCTCTGCTCAGCCCACTGGTTAAGCCAGTCGGCGAAAAATTGCCGATTCTCCGGCCGAGCCCGGTCGTAATCAGTTTGGAACCTTAGTTCACCAGCCAATTCCACCCTATCCATCACCTGTAGAAATCTTTCCCAAACGTAATTACCAACTACCCCTAAGAAAAAGTAACCATCCTTAGCTTTGTAGGCATCATAAGGGGCAACAAAGGCATGGGCATTACCTACCTGAGGACGTGGTTCATCTGCTACTTCATATTCAGCAATAGCGCTTTCCATAAAGGAAGCTGCCGTGTCCAGTAAAGAAACATCAACCAATTGGCCCTCACCTGTTTTCTCCCGGTGATATAAAGCAAATAAGGTACCCATTGCTCCGTAGAAGCCGGTAACGGTGTCTACAATAGATACCCCCTCCCTTACCGGTAAACCTTGAGGGAAACCAGTTAACGACATCATACCTGACATAGCCTGGGCGATTGCATCAAAACCACCCTGTTTAGCATAGGGCCCATACTGACCGTAAGCTGACACGGCTACCGTGATGATATCTGACTTAATTTTTTTCAGGGACTCATGGTCAAGCTCTAATTTTTTATTTGTGCTTGGGCCGAAATTCTCTATCACCACGTCGCTTTGCTTTACCAGTTTCTCCAATATTTTCTTACCTTCTTGCTTTTGCAAATTCAGTGTAACGGCTTTTTTATTACGACAAGTAAACATAAGATATAAGCTCTGCCCATCAGGAGTAAAAGGGCCTAACCGTCTGTCTTCTTCTCCCCCTGGCTTTTCCACCCTGATAACCTCAGCCCCCATATCGCCCAGAATCTGGCCACAAGTGGGACCAGCCTTGTAACGGGAGCAATCGAGAACTCTTATCCCTTGTAAAATCTCTTTCACCGCAATTTCCCCCCTTTATATCTTTCGGGTAATTTCCTCATGAGTCATCCAGCATCAGATATACTTCTCAATAAATCTATTGAGAAGTATATCTGATGCCGAGAACAAAATCTAGACAGCGTACCGCAGGACAACCCCTTATAAGGCACTCCTCAAAATGCCATCTCAGTTTATCAAGCTTTCACTGCTGGCAGTTTGCCAAGCTTAAGTTTAAAGCAGCCGACTAAAGAACTCTCTTTGAACTAACGATAAATACATGTTAGAATATCCGATACTTGAGTGTCATTATGTTAAAGGTAAATGGGAATGCCTAAAGGTAGCAGAATAGAACGGTTAATACGCCCTAATTTGGCTACTTTTGTCGGTTATACCGCCCGAAAGTCACCGGAGACATTAGAGGGAAAGATTGAAGTTCCGGTAGAGCGTATTATCAAGCTGGATGCCAATGAGAATCCCTATGGTTGTTCCCCAAGAGTAAACCAAGCCCTAGCTACCTACCCCAATATAAATATCTATCCTGATAATAGGCAAACCGAGCTCAGGAAATTACTAGCCGGATACACCGGTGTCGCTGCCAAGCATATTGTAGCCGGTAGTGGCAGTAATCAGCTAATAGACCTTGTTTTACGCCTATTTATCAGTCGGGACGACGAGGTGATAAATTGTGTGCCTACCTTTGGTATATTCCGTTTCAGTACTGAGCTGTGCGGTGGCACTCTTGTTGAGGTACTTAGGGATGAAAATTTTGCCATTGATGTAAAGGCAGTCAAAGCCGCCATAACCAAAAAAACGAAAATAGTATCTCTGGTCAACCCTAATAGCCCTACCGGGAACATAACACCCCGAAGGGATATATTGGAAATACTTAATACCGGACTACCGGTATTAGTTGATGAAGCCTATTATGAATTTAGCGGGGAAACAGTGGCTCCACTGGTCGGCCAATATGACAATCTAATGGTGTTACGAACATTCAGCAAGTGGGCCGGGATGGCCGGTTTGCGAATCGGCTACGGTCTTTTCCCACCCAAAATTACTGAGTATCTATTCAGCGTCAAGATGCCCTATAATGTAAATATAGCCGCTTCGGTGGCGGTGCAAGAATCACTGAAGGACATTGATTATTTAATGGGCACGGTAAAGGCCATAATTACCGAGAGGGAAAGGCTTTTTGCTGAATTATCGAACCTGAAATGGCTGAAACCTTTCCCATCACGGGCTAACTTCATTCTCTGCTCGGTACCAGGCAAAGCGAGAGAAATCCAGCAAAAATTACAGGATAAGGGAATACTGGTTCGTTACTTTGACCAACCATTGTTACGCGATTTCATCCGTATTAGTGTGGGGAAGCCAGAACATACCGATACCTTAGTCAAAGCACTCCATAAGTTGGAAGGGGGGACTCAATGACTAAAAGGTTGTCCATGATTAAACGTGAAACTAAAGAGACTAATATCAGCTTAGAGCTTAATATTGATGGAACTGGCCAATGTGATATAAATACCGGGATTGGGATGTTTGACCACCTACTGGCACAAGTGGCTAAGCATGGTATATTTGATATAAATATTTCTGCCGTCGGAGATGACCGTCATCACTTGGCAGAAGATGTTGCCCTCTGCTTAGGTAGAGCCTTAAGTAAAGCTTTGGGTGACAAGCGGGGTATTGTCCGAATGTCTAATGCTACGGTGCCGATGGATGACGCTTTGGCTACGGTAGCAGTGGACATCAGTGGCCGGGGATATACTGTATTGGAGCTACCTTTTAATGATAATGATATGGCCGGGTTTGCCACTGATCTTATCCGCCACTTCCTTGAGTCTTTTGCCACTGAATCCCGGATCAATCTCCATGCCCGGATTCTATACGGGACCAACGACCACCATAAAGCAGAAGCCCTGTTTAAGGCTTTAGGCCGAGCTCTGGATACGGCTACCAAAATTGACAAACGGATTAGTGACAAACCCCCCAGTACCAAGGAGTTGGTAGATGGTTAGGCTCACCCCTATCCTAATTCTCCCCCCGTTAACCTCTCGTAAGCCTGTTCGTACCGTTTGGTAGTAGCCTCAATAACCTCCGTGGGTAGCGTAGGGGCAGGCGGCTCTTTATCCCACCCTGATTGAACAAGCCAGTCGCGAACTGGTTGCTTATCGTAACTAGGCTGGTCTTGCCCAACTTTATATAACCTGGCATCCCAAAAACGACTTGAGTCCGGAGTTAATAGCTCATCAATAATAATAAGGTTACCATCATCCAGACCAAACTCAAACTTGGTATCAGCAATGATAATGCCTTTAGCTCCGGCATACTCCCGTGCGTAGTTATAGATGGCCAGGCTTTTTTCCTTCATTTCCTCGGCTACAGCTTCACCGACTAATTTCTTCATTTGATTCATAGTGAGCGGCTGGTCATGTCCGGTGTCTGCCTTGGTAGTCGGCGTAAATAATGGCTGTGGTAGTTCTTGGCTTTCCCCTAGACGTTCAGGGATGGTAAGACCGGAGATAGTGCCATACTGCTGGTATTCCGTCCAGGCTGACCCTGCCAGGTAACCACGCACCACACATTCAACAGGCAAGCGCTCGGCTTTCTTAACAATCATAGACCGGCCACCAAGATAAGATGGGTAAGGAAAACGGTTCCGGGTAGAAAGATAAGTGTCAAGACACTGAATATCATCAACGGTTTCTACCAAATGATTGGGCATCAAATGCGCCGTTTGCCTGAACCAGAAGACAGAAAACTGATTAAGCACTAAACCCTTATTAGGAATGCCGCAGGGCAAAACAGAATCAAAAGCCGAAATTCGGTCAGTGGCCACAATGAGGAGTTGCTTCCCCAAATCATAAGTATCCCTCACCTTGCCACGAATGAATAATGGCAGTGGTAAATCGGCAGTTAACAATACTGATGGATTAGTACTCATATTGCTCTAGGCCCCAGTTCGGTAGACCCAGACTTACTGCTTTTCCATTGTCTTTCGGTTAAACCTAACCGTTCAAAAATAACATCCATATGACGCAGGTAGTATTGACTGTCAAAGAGTGGCGTAAGCTCTTCCAATGTTAAACTGGCACTAACCTCAGAGTCAGCCTTAAGCAGACTAAGAAAGCTTTTATTCTTTTGCCATGCCTGCATAGCATTCCGCTGTACCAATTCATACGCTTTTTGTCGGGATAGTCCTTTATCAATAAGCGCCAGCATTACTCGCTGGGAGAAAGCTAGACCTTTGGTGAGTTCAATATTCTGTTTCATCCGTTGTGGATAAATCTGCAACTTACTCATTACCGATATGAAAAGAGCAAGAGAGTAGTCAAGTAGTAAGCATGCGTCGGGCAGGATAATACGCTCAGTCGATGAATGACTGATGTCGCGCTCATGCCACAGGGCAATGTTTTCCATTGAAGTTAGCGCGTAGCCTCTAACCAGCCGAGCTAAGCCGCAAATCCGTTCGCAAATTTCTGGGTTCCGCTTGTGTGGCATAGCTGAAGAGCCGGTCTGGCCGGCCGCAAAAGGCTCTTCTACTTCACGCACCTCAGTCCGTTGCAATCCCCTAATCTCGGTAGCGAATTTTTCCAAGGAACTAGCGATCATAGCCAAAGTGGTAACAAACTGGGCGTGACGGTCACGCTGTAAAATCTGGCTAGATACCGGCGCTGGTGCCAGCCCTAATCTAGCACAGGCTTTCTCCTCAAGCTGAGGTGATAAGGTGGCATAGGTACCCACTGCCCCAGAAATCTTACCGACAGCGATAGCCTTTTTGGCTTCGGTAAGCCTGAGTTTTTGGCGCCTCATCTCTTCAACCCATACAGCCAACTTCAAACCAAAGGAAATTGGCTCAGCATGAACACCGTGGGTACGCCCCATCATAACAGTATATTTATGTTTTATGGCCGTTTGGGCCAATATCGAAACGAGCTCATTTATATCTTGATTGAGTAGTTCTGTAGCCTCGACTAACTGTAAGCTGAGGGCAGTATCTATCACATCCGAAGATGTAAGGCCGAGATGGATAAAACGTGATTCCGCACCCAGACTCTCTGATATGGCAGCCAGGAAAGCAGTCACATCATGGTGAGTTTCTTTTAAAATCTCCTCCATGCGCTTAAGATTAATTCGGGCCAGTTTTATCTTGGGTATAGCTTCTCTGGGAACGACACCTAATTCAGCCCACGCCTCGCAGGCAGCAATCTCCACTTCAAGCCATTTGGCGAATTTTCTCTCACCTGACCATACCTTTTTCATTTTTGGTCGCGAGTATCGCTCAATCATCAGCTGTCTCCTTGTAAACCAATCCTATACTTTTCGTAGGCCCTCCGTATTTCATCATACTTCAGACCTAGAATTTCGGCCGCCAGATAAGCAGCATTCTTAGCCCCAGCACTACCTATAGCTACACTAGCTACCGGTATTCCGGCAGGCATCTGAACAATAGAGTAAAGAGCATCAATACCATTCAACTCACTGGTAGCTAAGGGAATGCCGATAACGGGCAAAGTAGTCCAGCTAGCCAAGACCCCGGGCAAATGGGCGGCTCCCCCCGCCGCACCAATTATGACCTCAATACCCCGTTTTCGGACGTCCAGTCCGAACCGCCTCACCTTTTCCGGATTACGGTGAGCTGATATTACCGAAACCTCATAATCAATACCAAGACTCTGTAACACATCCAGCGTTGGTTTAAGGGCATCAGTATCCGATTTTGAACCCATAACTACAGCTACTAACAGCATATGTTAACCTTCCTTCATCTGGGCGATGTCCTTACGATAATGGCAACCTTCAAAATAAATTCTGGTGATATTATTATAGACCTTTTCCCTAGCTTCTGCAATGGTCTTACCAGTGGCTACCACAGTAAGCACTCTCCCCCCACACGTTAATTCCCGTTCCGAACCTGTTTCTACTTTTGTACCGGCATGAAAAACCAGAATATCCTTATCCAAACTATCCAACCCGCTAACAGGTAAGTCAATCTGGTAGCTACCAGGATATCCGGCTGATGCCATTACCACTCCAACGCAGGCATCTTCACTCCATTCCACATTTATCTGGTCAAGTTTATTATCAACTACTGCCAGCATAATATCAACCAGATCGGTCTTGAGTAGAGGAAGAGTAACCTGTGTTTCCGGGTCACCAAATCTGGCGTTAAACTCTAGCACTTTCGGCCCATCATTGGTAACCATCAACCCACCATAAAGAACCCCATTATAGGGTATTCTTTCCTTATTCATAGCCCTTACTACCGGCTCCATAATGGTTTCCTTTACCGTTTTAGCCAGCATTGGATTATAGAAGCTTGGAGGGCTATAACTGCCCATACCACCAGTGTTAGGTCCCCTGTTGTTATCGAATACCGGTTTATAATCACACGCAGCTACCATAGGAATAACAGACTTACCATCAGTAAAGGCAAAAGAACTTACCTCTCTTCCCGATAGACACTCTTCAATGACCACTCGGTCACCGGCAAACCCCAAAGTCTTTTTCTCCATAAAGTCATCCAGAGCCACTAAAGCCTGCTCTATTGAAGTAGCAACAACTACTCCCTTCCCTGCCGCCAGTCCGTCCGCTTTAACTACCAATGGTGGCTGCTGTTGTTGGATGTATTCCTTTGCCTGACTATATACAGTAAAGCTGGTGCTTCGGGCACAGGGAATATTATACTTTTGCATCAGTCCCTTGGCAAATACTTTGCTTGATTCTATCCGAGTGGCGGCTTTAGTTGGGCCTAAAATAGGCATACCCGTACCTCGAAAACGGTCAATGATGCCCTCATCCAGAGGCACTTCCGACCCAACTACAGTAAGGTCAATTCTGTTGTCTTTAGCTAACTTAACCAGTGACTGTATATTAGTTGGGCTAACATCCCAGTTACAAGCGATTTGGGCAGTGCCGGCATTACCCGGAGCCACATAAATCTCCTTAACTTTAGAGCTCTGGGCTAGCTTCCAGACCAGTGTGTGCTCCCTGGCGCCACCGCCAACAACTAATATTTTTATCTACCTCACCCCCCGTGCCCCTACAAAGTTTATTCGTCCGCAAGAACTCTGGCAAAACTTCGCCTTAAGGAAAACCTTACATGTTCGACCACAGTTGCATACGCCTAGATAACTCAGGCATAAATAACCTAAGTATTTGATTTTATTACATTTATTCCCACTCTATAGTTGATGGGGGCTTAGAGGTTATATCATAGACGACACGATTCACTCCGGGGACCTCATTGACGATGCGATTGGAAATACGAGCTAGAAGGTCATAAGGAAGGCGTGCCCAATCAGCCGTCATTGCGTCTTCGCTAGTTACAGCACGGATAGCAAGCAGATAACCATAGGTTCTATAATCGCCCATTACCCCCACCGATTTAACATCGGTGAGAATGGCAAAGCTCTGCCATAGTTGCCGATATAACTTTGCCTGCTTAATCTCATTCATTACAATCCAATCAGAACTACGTAGTATCTCCAGTTTTTCTTTAGTTACCTCACCGATAATACGGATAGCTAAACCGGGACCAGGGAAGGGCTGGCGCCATACCATCTCTTCTGGGAGACCCAGCTCAAGTCCTACTTGGCGCACCTCGTCTTTAAACAAAGAACGTAGTGGTTCCAGCAGGTTAAGTGTCATCCGGGATGGTAATCCACCAACATTGTGGTGTGTTTTTATTTTGGCGGAAGCATTGCTTACCGTAGAAGTGCTTTCAATGACATCAGGATAGAGGGTTCCCTGAGCCAAGAAATCAACTTTACCTATCTTACCGGCTTCCTCCTCAAAGACCCGGATGAATTCCTCGCCGATAGCCTTACGCTTCTCCTCCGGGTCTAATACACCAGTTAAACGATTAAGGAATCTTTCGGTGGCATCAACATAGATAATATTCATACCTAAATTAAGTCGGAAGACGTTAAATGTTCTTTCTACTTCCTCGCGACGCAACAGTCCGTTATTAACAAAAATACAGGTGAGCTGGTTACCAATAGCACGGTGAATGAGCGTAGCGACTACTGCTGAATCAACCCCACCGGAGAGGGCAGTGATAACCCTACCCTCCCTGACCTGTCTTTTGATTCGCGATAGGCTGTCATCTATAAAGCTACCTATAGTCCAGTTGCCCTGACAACCGCACACCCCGCAAATAAAATTCTTCAATATTGTCTTACCCTCCGGAGTATGAGCAACTTCAGGATGAAATTGGAGACCGAATACCCCTTCATCATTACCCATAGCAGCAAAGGGCGAGTTTTCCGTATAGGCTAAGGCTCTAAAACCAGGTGGCATTGCTTCAATTTTATCACTGTGGCTCATCCATACCGGTGAAAAATTAGATAAATTAGCAAATAACGGTGAATCTACCTCGCCCAAGTGAAAAATGGCAGGCCCATATTCTTGCTTTGTGCCCAGCGTAACCTGTCCGCCTAACTGCTTGGTAAGAACCTGCATCCCATAGCAGATACCCAGTATTGGTAAATGGCTTTCAAAAATATAGGCTGGAGCTAGAGGAGCATCAGGTTCATAGACACTGGCTGGACCACCAGAGAGAATATATCCCTTGGGATTTAACCGGGCTATTTTTTCCCAAGGGGTATCATGAGGCAATAGCTCACAATATACCTGACATTCGCGGACCCGTCGGGCGATTAGCATGCTATATTGCGAGCCAAAATCTATGACAATTATAGCCTCGCGTTCAATGCCAGGTATTACTTCCCTAGCGGTGACAGGCTGTTCACCACCTATCTCCTTAGCAATTTCCAGATAGGTAGATACCTCAAGGTCGCCACTGGTAGCTACTCGATGACTATCATTTGAGGTCTGCCTTGATTCCGCTTCTGTATCCATATGCCAAAGATTACCACTGTTGCTTATTTTTGTAAACTATTATAGACTCGGAAAGTCGAATCTCCTAAAGAAAAAGTAGTCCTTGATAGCTAGCAGGGGCAAAAATAGACAAGTCTCTTTTAAATATTCAACAGCAGGTTGAACAGGGTATTTCTATCCTTAAGCAAGGGGGAATAGTTGCCTTTCCTACCGATACTGTCTATGGATTGGGTGCTTGGGCTAGCCATAAGCGGGCGGTGGAGCGCATCTATCAGGTGAAAGAGCGCCCAAACACTATGGCTCTCCCACTACTCCTAGCTCATATATCCCAGATAAGTAAGGTTACCAAACCTATGCCACAGATTGCATGGCTTTTAGCCCGCAACTTCTTGCCTGGATCCTTGACACTGGTTTTATATAAGGCTGAATCTGTCCCTGATATTATTACCGGTGGGGGTCAAACCGTGGCCGTCCGCGTCCCGGCTCATCCCATACCTGTCGCTCTTATTGAGGGTCTGGGAGCACCAATTGTGGGCACGAGTGCTAATCTGAGCGGTAAGCCAAATTCACTAACGGCTGATGAGGTCTACGCTCAGTTTGGTGATAAGCTAGATTTAATTATTGATGGTGGCCGCTGCCCGGACTTTAAGGAATCTACCATAGTCGATGTAACCGGAGAGGTGCCAGCGATTTTACGGGAAGGAGCAATATCAACAGAAGAGCTCAAACGAGTATGTAAGACCATTTAACTCTGCTTAGTAAAATTCCATGACTATTATTTTCTGGTTGCTCTTATTAACAATCTTGGATGATCCCATGGTACATGTTACCCAATAAATTACCTATACTTTTACCGTCGGCTTAGTTCAGCAATCAGAATATTAAGGGCCAGTTCACCGTCAAATTTCCCGGTTTTAAGAGCCAAATCAGTTTCCAACAGTTTATTATATACTCCCTTAAGCCGTTCCAGTGGATATCTATTTGCTTGCTCTAAAGTCCTGTCCAAAGCAAACTCTGCAACCAAACCCAGCCTATTCTGAATCTCTACTTTAGATTTCCCTTGTTTTTCTAACTCCTTAACTCGAACTATCATCTGCACCTGCCGTGATAGCATAACCAAGAGATAAGCCGGGACAGCCCCTCTTTGCAGTAACTGCTGTAGTGATTCTTCGGCTGCCCCCGTTCTGGAGTCAAGGATAGCGTCAACCATCGCAAAAACATTAGCTTCTTGAGCGTAGCTTACCACTGCTTTGATATCATCTTCCTCAATACGGCAACCGGAGGTAAATAGAATTAGCTTTTCAATTTCATTGGCCGTAATCCACAGGTCACTACCAACCAGTTTAGCCACTAAATCTACTGCCTGTGGGGATATACTGCCACCTTCTGCCACCACCCGATTCTGAATCCACTGGCGCAATCTGGCATCCCTGAGCAGGGGGAAAGACTTCACCTTTGCCTTAGCGGAAAGCTCTCTCAATAAGGGATTATTACTTCTTATCCTGCCATCTATCAAAACTAAAATTGTACTATCAGGTATCCGACTAATAACAGCAATTAATGATTCCAACTCGTTCTGCTGTTTGCTAATGTTGGCGGATTTCTTTTGCGGCTTGGTTTTACTCTTGGATTCGAAGCGTTCCAGCAGCCCGTTAATAATAACCAAGCGCTTTTCCGCCAAGAAGGGTACCGTCGCACAGGCGGTGCTTAACTGGTCAAAGGTCACCGGTTGGCCATCAAGTATAGTGGTATTAGCCTCTAGAAACTCTTGGTTACCTATGCTCTTTTTTATCTCTTTAAGCGACTGGCGAAGCGAAAAATCATCCTGCCCCAACAATATATACAGCAAGGCTTACCCCTTCTACTTTAGGTATTACCATTTTATCACACCCAAACAAAACCGTTTATCAAGGTTAGGTTATGATGGTGAAGTGAAAAATACTGTTTCCTCCTCCTTATATTAGAAAGGTCGCCCTCGCACTACTTCAGCTAATTCCCCTAGGTTGCTCCCCTGTCATCTTACCGTCATTCAAGCAACAATGACTGTCACGCGATTTGGCAACTCTTTATTGCAGAATGATAGTACAGAGAGTAGAATATACTCCAGCAGGTAATACTTCATCGGCCGGCACCACCGTAGTTAGGAGGGGGATATAATGACAGAAGTGACTGATGAACTAAAGAGACTGGCATCAATTGCCGCTGACTTAGGACTTTCTGCTGAGCTCAGGACTAAATCCATTGAATTAATGGGTAAGATTGGAACCAGTGAAGCATTCCATGGTTTATTGGAGTTAGCTGGTAATGAAGGGTTAATTAATCGAGAAAGAGACCTCGCCCTTAAGCAAGCCAGAGAAATACTAAAACAAAGCCGTCAATAATCCCTACTTAAATAAGAAACTATGCGGTTAGACTAATGAGTGTTGACATTGGCATCATCGGACTGGCAAAAAGCGGGAAGACAACCATTTTCAATGCTTTAACCGATGGTAAGGCTGGTCCCAAAATTTCGGTACCGCATATTGGGGGAGCGAAAGTTCCCGAACCACGACTCAAAATATTAGCCGATATGCTTCATCCAAAAAAAGTAGTTTCGGCTGAGGTAAAATATACCGATATCGGAGCTTCAGCCAAAAGATTAACCAAAGAGAATGGTATCTGCGGTCAGCTTCTGACCCAACTCAGCAACGTGGATAATCTCATTAATGTGGCCCGAGCCTTTACCGACGACAGCATACCCCATCTTGAAGGCAAACTAGATGTAACTCGGGATATCGCTACCATAGATTTAGAACTCACCTTTTCTGACCTAACCATTATTGAGAGACGATTAGAAAGAATAGAGACGTCTCTAAAAGGGGCTAAGCAGCCCGAGCGCCAGGGTCTTCTCCATGAGAAAACAATAGCACTAAATATTAGGGTAATTTAGAAAAAGGTGTCCCCCTTCGGGGGCTAAAATTAACCACTGACGAAATTATGAGTTTAGATGACTACCAATTTCTCACTTCCAAACCACTATTAATAGTGGCCAACATCGGAGAAGACCAGCTGCCTCAGATGGCATCTTTAGAAGCAGAACTAAATGCACGCTATTCTCGGTCAAAATACCGCATTATCACCCTCTGCGGTAAGTTAGAAATGGAGCTCACGCAGTTAGATAATGATGCTGCTAAAGGATTTCGCTCTGAGTTCAGCATTGGCGAACGCGGACTTGAGCGTGTAGTCAAGCTATCATACGAATTATTGGGACTAATCTCATTTTTTACCATTACTTCAGGTGAAGTTAAGGCTTGGTCTATTCAAAATGGCACTAACGCCCTTAAAGCCCCCGGTAAAATCCACTCTGATATGGAGAGGGGCTTCATTCGAGCCGAGGTAATCAATTACGACGATCTGGTAAAGTGTGGCAACTTATCTGAAGTGAGCAAGAAAGGACTCCGCCGACTGGAGGGCAAAAGCTATATC
>CAYFEZ010000004.1:0-18234 GCA_964342215.1 uncultured Dehalococcoidales bacterium
ATCCGGCCCGGTTGGAGGCACTTCCACAGGCTAGCCTCTGCCTGAGTTGTAAGGCCAAGCAAGCGAGGAATGCAAAAGGTAAGTTCTCACAAGGATAAGTGGCGGAATGTGCTTGTCTTTCTTACTGCTTTAGGTATAGTGGGTGCCGACCTGCTCAGTAAGATATGGATTAACGCTAGTCTGGATATCGGACAGTCGTTGCCGGAGGCAGGGTTCTTTAGGTTAACGCATGTTCAGAATACGGGAGCCGCTTTTGGTTTGTTTCGTGGTCAGTCGTTCCTTTTAAGTATAGTTGCTGGTCTCGGCATTGTCCTTTTCCTTACCTATGTCTTCTATATTCATCGTTATTTTCCCTATTTTGAAAGCATGCTGGGTGGAGTAGCACTTGGATTGGTTCTTGGCGGTACCGTTGGAAACTTAATTGACCGGCTACGATTTGGTTACGTTACCGACTTTATCGGTATTGGTATCTGGCCATCATTTAATATTGCGGATTCAGCGGTAGTTGTAGGTGTTATCCTACTGGCTTATTCCCTTCTCGCTTTGACTAGAGATGGGAAATATCAGGAAGATAGTAACGTAGGCTGAAGGACTACACCGCTTTTAGTTATTGGAGAGAGAAAAGAGGGGAAATTACCTAAATAGAAACCTGAGATGGCGATTTTGACAAACAGTCACTATAGTTTGGTAGCTGATACGTCAGGTACTCGCCTGGATAAGTTTGTTAGCGAGTGTCGCCCAGAACTCTCCCGAACATATATCCAGAAGTTGATTGCGGATGGTCATATTAAAGTCAATGACCGTATGGTTAAGGCAAGTCTCAAGCTCACTATCGGTGACCGGTTGACCATTACCATACCTCCCTCGCCACCCAATCCCCTAGAGCCTGAGGCAATTCCATTAAGTATTATTTATGAGGATGACGATCTCTTAGTTATTGACAAACCCGCCGGACTGACTGTTCACCCGGGTCCGGGGCATTACCGTCATACCTTGGTTAACGCTGTATTGGCTCATTTTCCTGCTTTACCTGATACTGGCGAGCTACTGCGGCCGGGGATTGTGCATCGGTTGGATAAAGATACTTCAGGGGTGATGATAGTGGCTAAGAATATCGGGGCTCATACTTATTTCATGAGCCAGTTTAAAGCACATTCTGTGGTAAAGGCTTACCTTGTAGTGGTTAAAGGACACCTTACTCCAAGGAGTGGTATTATCGAGGCAGCTATCGGGCGTGACCCACGCAACCGAAAGCGGATGGCAGTACTGGCTGGGGGTAGGGAAGCACGGAGTGAGTATCAGGTAATCAAGTATATCGGTGATTATACTTTTCTCGAGGTTAGCCCGGCAACTGGCCGTACCCACCAGATTCGGGTTCACTTATCCGCTATCGGCTATCCAGTGGTGGGGGATAAGGTGTACGGGGTAAAATCCCCCCATCTATCACGGCAATTTCTCCATGCCTCTCGCCTAGGCTTTAAGCTATCATCGACTGGCGAATATGTCGAGTTCGAATCTGAGCTACCACCGGATTTAACGCAGGCATTAAATGATATTGGCTAGATTGCCAATTGTTTGAAACCGTATCCCCTTCGTCCATTTATGTGCTTAGTAAACAAACAATAATTTGTTTTCACTTGACCGTAACTACTAGTATATACTCCTAGCGTAGGCGATTCAGTAAATCACAAATATACCTTACTGCCATATGTCTATTTAGTCAGTGAGGATGGTTTTCCAGTACGGAAATTTGCTCTAGAGAATGTACCTATCGCTAAAATAAATATTTAGGTGTCGATGACGTAAGATGCAGCCAAGGTATTGACAAATCAAAAAAAAAAGACTAGGCTACGCATAATCATAAACGAGGTTTTCAAATAACATAGTCCTAGTGCCATTGTGCTGATCAATAGGATGAAAAAGTGCATCTTAAGTCGCTGTCTAGTTGATGGTGATGTTGGGTGCTTTTTTTCTTTGGTTAACTAAAGCTCTAATGTTTAAATTGTATAGGGGGGTAATAAAATGAAAGGGGGGCTATTAATTGGTTGTGGGGCTGTCATTGGAATAATATTACTCCTTAACATAATAGTAGGACGCTGTTAGGTGTGTTTTTGGAAGAAAGGTTGTGCCAAAAATAAGGCGAAAAAAATATCCTAACTTTTAATGTTGTGATGAAGGGCATGATAAAATACATATTTTAAGCTACCGAATTGTGAAAAGGACATTCTTGGGCGTGTAGTCTATTGCGAGGCAGAAAGAAGGATTCAGGAGTAAGAGATAACTGCAGAAATTGTCCTTGAAAAGTGAAAAAAGTAGTCGAAGGGGGGTGATATCTTTCGATGTAGGGTAAGATTATTACATAGTTAAGTCATACGGGCTAGTCAAGCAAAAAATGTGTTTGGATAGCCGCACGTTAAAAACATAAAGTAGTTTGGAGGTGAGAAAAAAATGTCACTAGAAGAAGAAAAGGGTAGCTCTTATCTGGATACTGCTCTTGCCGAATCTAAAAGGATTGGTATTAGACAGAGAATTGACCCTAAAAGGACGGCGTTGGTACTTGTTGATATGCAAAATGTCTTTGTAGAGGAAGGTGCTCCTATCTACTGCCCATATCCCGGACGGGAGATTCTTTGTGCTAATAACGCAAAGCTTGTCTCTTTCTTCCGTGAACACAATCTGCCCAGGATTTGGCTTCAGTGGTTTGTTATTCCAGAGAGCCTTGGCCCAATGCTATCGGGACCACATACGGCCTTGGATTTGCTTAGGATAGGTGGACGTGATACTTATTGGACTGAGATAGTGGATGAGGTTAAACCGATGCCTAATGAGAGGATCGTAAACAAGCATTTGTATGACGGGTTCTTCGATACTGATCTATACACGGTTCTCCGTACTATGGATATTCAGTATGTCGTTTTTACCGGTGTGGCTACCAATATTTGCGTGGGCTGTACGGTAAGGAGTGCTTGGCACCTGCAATTCGTGCCTGTGCTGGCTACGGATGCAACCGGGACCTTTGATAAGGAATCACAGGATCTGGGAGTAAAAATGCTTACGTATGTGGGCGCATGGCCCAGGACAACTGACGAGATTATCGCAGAGCTTAGCAAAGAGCTAGCCGAAGTGAAAGTATCATAACATGCCTATTAGCAGAATTGCAGTACTGTTGGTGGATGGGTTATCGCAGTGGTAATGGGTATATTGGCTTTGTTGCCTGAAAGTGTGGCTGACCCACTTATGGATGGAACTGCTCTTGTAGGGTTCTTAAGCGTTCAAGAGGAGAAAGCGTTATAGATAGTTTTCCCGGGTTTACAGCGTCTAGAATGAGCCGAAAGGGGGTGGCAGTTTTATAGAATCAACAGTTAAGCTAGCGGAGATAATCAACGGTTGGCGATGCGTCGTCGGCGCAATAAGCGGTGGACCATTTAGAATATTTGTTGGAGGTTTATATTGAAAAAGAGATTACAGTTTATATTACTAGTCGGTGCCAGTCTTCTCCTAGTGATAGGGCTGGTTCTGCCCGCCTGTTCGTCAGAAGGGGAGAAGGGGATAAAACTGGGAGTCATAACGGATTTGACTGGACCAATTGCTTACTTCGGCTTGTCCCAGAGGGAAGGTATGGAAGTGCGCTTAAATGAGGCAAACTACCAAGTTGCTGGCAAGTCTATAGAGGTTATATGGGAAGATTCTACAGGTGACGCGGCTACGGCAGCGGAAAAGGCAAGAAAGTTAATAGAATTAGATGAGGTTGATGTAATTATAGGTCCAATGTTTAGTGATTCTCAGGACGCGATTGCACCCTACGTTGCCGAGCATAATGTCTTGGACATAGCTCCAATAGGTGGGTCGTGGGAGTTAAGTCAGTATGACAACTGGATAGTCTTTCCTGGAACGCTCTATTCGTTTGGTGTGCCACTTGGTGACTACGCTTATGACCAGGGTTGGCGAACAATGACTACGCTGGGTGCTGATTATATCGCCGGACAGCGTCTTATCGGCGGTGTTGCTGATCGATTTAAGGAAAGAGGTGGGACGGTAGTTCAGGAGCAATGGTCACCAGTCGGTGAATTGGACTTCGCTCCATACTTAGCCAATCTTGCCGATGCCGATGTTTTTTGTATTTGGACGCTTCCACTAGGGGCAACCATAACGCATTATCTTGAACTCGGCCTGAAGATACCACTGGTAATACCCGAGGCTGATCAGTTGGAGTCATCGAGTTTGGGAGAGTTTGGGGATGCCTTTTTGGGACAAGTAGGTATGGTATCAGCATATACATCGCGTCTTGATAACCCACTGAATCACCAATTCGTGGCTGCTTTAGGGAAGGATGCTAATATAATGCATGGTAGTGGGCACGTTGCTACTTCCATATTATTAGCCGGGTTGGAAGCTACGGGTGGGGATGCTTCTCTTGAAGTGCTGCGCCCAGCCATATTGAACCTTGTTAACCTGGATACTGTAGCCGGTCCTATCTCCTTTTCGCCTACTGGTAATGTATTGTCAAATCGCTATATGGCCGAAGTCAGTTTTATTGACGGTAGGTATGTTTGGGAACCATTCCAGGTTTATCGCGATGTACGTGATCCCAGAGAATAGAATATTAGCAACTAAGCCATAGGCTAAGAATTATTGAATCTTGAGGTCGAGGCTAGTCACACGACGGTACTAGAGAAACTTGCACCGTAGTTTCTGTGTGGTTATCGCAGCGCGAACCGCAGGCTATGCTTGTAGCTCTTATAGGTGATGGTTTTGGCACTTCTCACCTGAAAGTAGTAATTGTGGACATATTGCTAGTAAATTTGCTGAATGGGATGTCGTTGGGCATGGTATTGTTTCTACTAGCCTCCGGCTTCTCCTTAGTCTATGGCGTAATGGGCATTCTTAATCTGGCTCATGGTGCCCTATACATGATAGGGGCTTATGTTGCTTGGTCAATAGCGATACAAAGTGGTTTAAATTTTGGGATCGCCATTCTGGCCGGGTCTCTCGCTGCTGGGGTGGTCGGACTACTGGTGGAGCGTGGCTTCTTGAGCCACTTATATAAGCAGTTCAATGAGCAAGCGTTGATTACCTTTGGTTTTTTCTATGTATTAACCAACTTATCCCTGTTAATCTGGGGACCGGTCGTTCGAGCACCATTTACCGCTTCCATGCTTTCTGGGTTTTCCTTCAGTATCGGTGAGTTGGTATATCCTATGTCTCGCGTTACCATTATCCTTATTGGATTAGTAGTGGCTATTGGCGTATGGCTGTTGGTAAATAAGACTCGCGTTGGGTCCATTATTCGAGCAGGAATGGATGACAAAGAAATGGCAATAGCATTAGGTATAAACTTTGAGACGGTTTCTATTGCCGTTTTTGTTCTTGCTGCGTCGCTAGCCGGGTTTGCCGGTGCAGTGGGAGCACAGTTGTTGGGGGCGCACACCCAGCTCAGTTTAAGTACTTTACTTCTGGCTTTAGTTGTTGTTGTTGTGGGTGGGGTAGGGTCTATAGAGGGTGCCTTATTGGGGGGGGTGATAATAGGGCTTATTGATTCTTTTGGCAAAGCTTTATTCCCTGAGTTTGCTATGTTTACTATGTGGGTTACTATGATAGTTATCTTGCTGGTCAGACCTAGCGGCCTTCTTGGGAGGAAGGTTTGAGAGATGACATCAACCAACTTAAAGCCAACTAGACAACGATGGCAGGGACAACTGATTGGTTTTTTGCCTTATATTGCCGGTGGTCTAATCTTTATCGTATTACCCCCTCTTTTACCCTCTTATTTCCAATTTATGATGGCTAAAATTGTTATTTTTGCCATCTTTGCTATTAGTCTTGATGTTATTTATGGCTATACAGGACTTTTTTCCCTTGGTCATGCGGCATTCTTTGGCGCAGGGGGTTATGCCGTTGGTATTTTAATGGTCCGTTATGGCATTAACAGTTTTTGGATTGGTGCCCCTTTAGGGATCTTGGTAGCAGGCCTTGTTGCTGCTGTCTTCGGTGTTATCGCACTTCGGGTATCTGGTACATACTTTTTATTAGTCACATTTGCTCTGGGGCAAGTGCTGTTTAGTGTTGCTACGCAATGGGATTTCCTGTCTCCTATGGGCGGTACTGAAGGAATTTTTAACATACTACGCCCTGATCTCGGGTTCCCTTTTACTTGGAATGCTACTAATTTCTATTATTTTGTTTTTCTTATTTTTGCCATCTGCTATTTTCTGATGTACCGGTTCATAAATTCACCTTTTGGTTATGCCCTTCAAGGTATCCGTGAAAATGAACACCGAGTACGTAGCTTAGGCTATAATACTTGGCTATATAAATATATTGCCATTATTATCGCGGGATTGTTTGCTGGGTTAGCCGGTGTACTTATTGCCTATCATAGGGGGTTTGTGGTTCCCACATCCTTTGGTATTATCACTTCTGCTCTACCAATGCTAATGGTGATGATTGGCGGTGCTGGAACACTTTACGGACCTGTTATAGGGTCAGCGGTTATAATATTCATTGAGCTTTTTGCCAGCGCATATGCCCCGGAGCGCTGGCCCTTAATTCTAGGCGGTGCTTTTATTCTGGCAGTTGTGTTTGTTCGTGGAGGAATTGGAGTCCATTTATCCAGATTATGGAGGAGGGCATTACTTGCATGGAAGCCTTAAGGGTTGAGAGTTTATTCAAAGACTTTGGTGGAGTTCACGCGTTGTTAAATGTTTCTTTCCGCGTGGAAGCTGGGGAGCGAATGGCGCTCATTGGACCTAATGGAGCCGGGAAAACTACCTTGCTAAATGTTCTCGATGGGCAGCTATCTCCTACTAATGGTCGAGTGCATTTCTTTGGACAGGATATCACTCATGTGGCGGTACACCGCCGAACTCATCTCGGGATTTCTCGCTCTTTTCAATTGACTACCCTTCTACCTAATCTTACTGTGCTTCACAACACCGCGTTGGCTATTGCGGGCACCCAACCCTATCGTTTCCAAATGTTACGTTTTACTAATGGTTATAAGGATATATTTTCTAGCGCTGAAGAATTACTGGTACCATGGGGTTTGTGGGAAAAAAAAGATGAGACGGTGAAAAATATTGCCTATGGGGAACAACGAGCATTAGAAATTGCTCTTAGTCTAGCCTCAAAGCCAAAGCTATTGCTACTGGATGAACCAAGCTGTGGATTAACGGCGGTTCAGAGTGCTGCTATTACAAATAAAATTCGTGAGTTGGGAGAGGATATAACTGTGATTCTCGTCGCCCATGACATGGATTTAGTATTTGGGGTGGCTGAGCGAATTTGCGTTCTCCATTATGGGGAGATTATTTGCGAAGGAACGTGCGAGGAAGTCCAAGCTGATTCAAGGGTTAAAGAAATTTACATGGGAAATGGAGAGTTTACCAGTGATACTGCAAGCAGTTGATATCCACACTTACTATGGCGAAAGTTATGTCCTCCAGGGCATTTCGCTTGAGGTTAAGGAAGGTTCAATAGTAGCTCTTCTAGGTCGTAATGGAATGGGGAAGACAACCACTATTTCCTCAATTATCGGCATCACCCCCCCACGTCGTGGTGAGGTACGTTTTAAGGGAGGGGATATAACGGGTCTACCATCTCACAAGATTGCTAAAATGGGCATAAGTCTGGTACCTCAGGGGCGACGTATCTTCCCATCGCTAAGCGTTACAGAAAACCTCACTATGTCAGCTCGAGGTACGGGAATATCTGGGGCCTGGTCTTTAGACAGGGTATATTCCCTTTTCCCAATTTTAAAGGACCGGGCAAAAGTAAAGGGCAATCTACTTAGTGGTGGGGAGCAGCAAATGTTGGCGATTAGCCGGGCATTAATGACTAACCCGGATCTACTCTTAATGGATGAACCTTCGGAGGGACTGTCTCCTCTGATCGTTCAGGAAATTAGCCGTATTATTGTTCAGCTTAAAGAGAACGGTCTCTCTATTCTATTGGTAGAACAGAATCTCCCTATGGCCTTAGCTATTACCGATTATGTTTATATTATAAGTAGGGGCACCGTAGTCTACGAGTCCACACCCAAGGAGTTAGGTGACAATGAGGAAGTCAGGGCCAAATACCTTGGTGTAGCTGGATAGACCGTTGAACATGTAGTGCCTTTTTGTTCAGTTGATGAATTTTTTATTAACTACAGTGATTTAGGATTTACCATGTGAGTAGCGGCTATTGGCCCATCAGTGTTTAATCGGTACTAATAGCAACCGGGTGGATAGGAAGGGGTTACATCAGCAGATGAGCATCTGGCCCTACTATAACTATTGGTAGAACAGAACCTCCCCGTAGCTTTAGCCGTTGCTGCTTATGGTGGTAGTATTCTTAATCTAACCAAGAAAGTTACGATTCCGTATTAGGGGAGCTAACGTAAGCGGGGAATAATAGTAATGTTGGTACCGGGGATTGGTCACGGCTTTACCATTCCCCGTCTGGCGGTATTTCCCCTTTGGGCTCCCATAATTCAATTGTCACACCAAAGCAGCTCGTGGGGTGTATAAAACATACTTCTTCAGGTCTTGGTTCTTCCAATCTTACCTTATTACTGACCTTTATACCTTTGGTCCGTAACTCAGTAATTGTTTCGTCAATATTTTCCACTTCGAGAGCGAGATTAGCCCATGCAGGTGCCACTCTTTTCACCTGTCTACCCATGGGATGCGTCTCACTAATTGATTCTTCGATCTCTACCCTAATAGCCTTTCCTGTCCCTAATCCCAGCCAGGCCCCCCTAGAACGTATCCCAAAATCTGAGAATAGGTCTCTCTCTGTACTTAGTTTTGCCCCTAGGACATCTCTAAAGAATTCTGCTGCTTTGTCCAGCATTCCTGTCTGAACATATAACATAACATCTTTGCAACCATTGATTTTCATTGTCTAACCTCATCGATAGGATCGAACAAACTAGTCATTTTGAGTTTAGCTAGTCTGCCTAAGGCTATCAATTGCATTTCTCTTTGTCAAGCGTTTACGCTTTAATAATTCTCGCGTTAGTTTGAAGGAGAGCCGCTTCTTTGGCCTACATCAGATTATATAGTCATCATTATGATTCGCAAATAAATTAGCACTGATGGTTGTAGGATAGTAATGTCTCCTTTGAGTAATCGCTCGCCAAAGGATAGTACGCTTTGTGACGTATTGTTCTGTCGTATAGCATTGACAACATCATTGAAATGGGCTAGAGTCAATGCCGGATATGTGAAAACGGGATTCTAGGCGGACAGCACCGTTGTTCCAATTTCCAACGGGATGGATTTCTTCGATTTGGTTGCTACTGATGTGTTTCCTAAAGGTGGGAAAAAGAGTGATACTTAACATAACGTTCGCATATTATATTAGTGGATCCTTTAGAAGATAAGAATTAAGTACAAGGCGGTAGATATTTAGAAAAGAACGGCTAAGGAATGTGAAGAGGTGATTAAAGCAGTGGACAAGATCTTGTTGAAAGGAGAGAGCCAATATGCCATTTAAGGACGTGAGGGAATTCATAACCAAATTGGAGGCGGAAGGCCAGCTACGCCGAATAGCAGAGGAGGTTGATTGGAATTTAGAAGTGGGGGCTATGGTTCGTTGGGCTAATGAAGGAGGTTTACCGGCTCCATTCTTCCAACAGATTAAAGGTTATCCGGAGGGATATAGTATATTAGGTAGTCCTGTTGGGACACGCCAGCGGATGGCAATTGCCATGGACATTGATAAAGACGTTTCGCAACGAGAAATGATAGAAGAATATCTCCGCAGAAGGCAGCAGCCAATCAAACCGATACTGGTAAATGACGGACCGTGCAAGGAGAACATTCACGTAGGGGATGAAGTAGACTTGTTTAAATTTCCATCACCTATGGTTCACGAAGGTGATGGTGGGCGCTACATTGGCACTTTTCACGCGACTATTTCCAGAGATTTGGATAGTGAGTGGGTGAATTGGAGTATGTACCGCCATATGTTACATACCAAGAATACATTAGGTATACTGGCGGAGCCCTATACGCACTTAGGTATGGTTCGTTCACAAAAATATGAGCCTAATAATAAGATAATGGAGGTTGCTATCGCAATAGGTACTGAACCGGTAACATCTATCTGTGCTGCAGCTCCGGTACCGCATGGGGTTTCGGAAGTTGATATAGCCGGTGGGATACGGGGTGAGGCTGTGGAAGTAGTGAAGTGTGAAACGGTAGATCTAGTTGTGCCTGCTACTTCTGAGATAGTTATCGAAGGAGAAATCAGACCAAATGAGAGGATGGACGAAGGTACGTTTGGGGAATATACAGGGTATGTAGTGGGTATGAGGGAACCCAGACCAGTAATTCATGTAAAGGCAATCACGCACAGAAACAATCCCATACTTACAATGACCAATCCTGGAATGCCAGTATACGATGGTTGTGTGATAATATCTGTAACACTGGCGGCGGAAGTCTTAGGCGAATTAAGAGCCCGGGGTCTGCCCGTCACAGGCGTTTCCTCATTTCCGGAAACTTCCGGAATGCTGATGGTAGTAGCAGTAAAGGTTCCTTTCGCCAACGTAGCCGGGGAGATAGCACACATAATCTGGGCCACAAGGCACGGGCGCAGTACGCCTTATGTTATCGTTGTTGAGGATGATGTTGATCCGTTTAATTTAGCGGAGGTCTTGCATGCCTTGGTAACCAAATGCCACCCTTATCGAGGAATAGTCAGACTAGAGCACACTGTGGCAGGGGGATTGGTGCCTTTTTTGAATGAATATGAGCGAAAACATCTGGTAG
This sequence comes from uncultured Dehalococcoidales bacterium, assembly GCA_964342215.1. GTDB lineage: Bacteria > Chloroflexota > Dehalococcoidia > Dehalococcoidales > CAYFEZ01 > CAYFEZ01. Next base: position 10,758 of record CAYFEZ010000004.1, read on the forward strand.
GGGCAAAGGTATACTTTGATTGTACTTGGCCAGTAGATTGGGATCCATCCGTAGTGCCGACAAAGTCCTCATTTGAAAAGATGTACCCTTCAGGGGTGCAACAAGCAGCCTTGGACAAATGGAGCCGACATGGTTATTGATCCGGAAAGGAGCGTAATGAGCCCAAACATGTGATATACCCGGGAAACATATTGTGCTAGTATAGAGGAAGTTAGAATTGGAAAAGCCAGCTATAACTTTTGAGTTTTAAGGTACTGTCTAGTACCATTTTTGATTAAGGAAAGAATAATTGTTGGCGCGGTAGATATTTAGAAAAGAACGGCTAAGGAATGTGAAGAGGTGATTAAAGCAGTGGACAAGATCTTGTTGAAAGGAGAGAGCCAATATGCCATTTAAGGACGTGAGGGAATTCATAACCAAATTGGAGGCGGAAGGCCAGCTACGCCGAATAGCAGAGGAGGTTGATTGGAATTTAGAAGTGGGGGCTATGGTTCGTTGGGCTAATGAAGGAGGTTTACCGGCTCCATTCTTCCAACAGATTAAAGGTTATCCGGAGGGATATAGTATATTAGGTAGTCCTGTTGGGACACGCCAGCGGATGGCAATTGCCATGGACATTGATAAAGACGTTTCGCAACGAGAAATGATAGAAGAATATCTCCGCAGAAGGCAGCAGCCAATCAAACCGATACTGGTAAATGACGGACCGTGCAAGGAGAACATTCACGTAGGGGATGAAGTAGACTTGTTTAAATTTCCATCACCTATGGTTCACGAAGGTGATGGTGGGCGCTACATTGGCACTTTTCACGCGACTATTTCCAGAGATTTGGATAGTGAGTGGGTGAATTGGAGTATGTACCGCCATATGTTACATACCAAGAATACATTAGGTATACTGGCGGAGCCCTATACGCACTTAGGTATGGTTCGTTCACAAAAATATGAGCCTAATAATAAGATAATGGAGGTTGCTATCGCAATAGGTACTGAACCGGTAACATCTATCTGTGCTGCAGCTCCGGTACCGCATGGGGTTTCGGAAGTTGATATAGCCGGTGGGATACGGGGTGAGGCTGTGGAAGTAGTGAAGTGTGAAACGGTAGATCTAGTTGTGCCTGCTACTTCTGAGATAGTTATCGAAGGAGAAATCAGACCAAATGAGAGGATGGACGAAGGTACGTTTGGGGAATATACAGGGTATGTAGTGGGTATGAGGGAACCCAGACCAGTAATTCATGTAAAGGCAATCACGCACAGAAACAATCCCATACTTACAATGACCAATCCTGGAATGCCAGTATACGATGGTTGTGTGATAATATCTGTAACACTGGCGGCGGAAGTCTTAGGCGAATTAAGAGCCCGGGGTCTGCCCGTCACAGGCGTTTCCTCATTTCCGGAAACTTCCGGAATGCTGATGGTAGTAGCAGTAAAGGTTCCTTTCGCCAACGTAGCCGGGGAGATAGCACACATAATCTGGGCCACAAGGCACGGGCGCAGTACGCCTTATGTTATCGTTGTTGAGGATGATGTTGATCCGTTTAATTTAGCGGAGGTCTTGCATGCCTTGGTAACCAAATGCCACCCTTATCGAGGAATAGTCAGACTAGAGCACACTGTGGCAGGGGGATTGGTGCCTTTTTTGAATGAATATGAGCGAAAACATCTGGTAGGGGCAAAGGTATACTTTGATTGTACTTGGCCAGTAGATTGGGATCCATCCGTAGTGCCGACAAAGTCCTCATTTGAAAAGATGTACCCTTCAGGGGTGCAACAAGCAGCCTTGGACAAATGGAGCCGACATGGTTATTGATCCGGAATTAATGATAAATGTTTGTAGATACCGGAATACGAGTTATCAAAAGGACGACGGGTATTTCTGGACTACCGGGGGGAAGTGTTGTCTAAAGAGATGAATGAAGAGTGTAGTCTATGTAGTACAGTCAAAAATATCAACATAATTTGGTTCGATAAATATCCTTTAATCGAGCTTTGTGTACCATTCTGATTATGTCATCATTATCTTCTTTGTGTACCCGTAATTCTTTCAATAATTGCGTATCTTTGAGGCTATATCCTTTTGTTAATCCCTCTTTTGTTTTGATCTGCCGTCCCACATAGTTAATAAAGGCACCCACCGCGAATGTCTTAGGTAATTCTAGGCAACCAAGCCTAAGCCCCCAACTTACCGCATTGTATCCTGCTAAATCACCCGTAACCACGGCACCCAATAGGCAAATCGGTCCAGACTTAGTTCCAGCACAAAACAAGTTTTCGAATCCATCTACCTTAAGAGAATTGTTTCGGAAAGCCATTGTTGTCCAAGCAACCGCGTGTCCTATCGCCCCAGAGGCTGGCTGTGTAATAAATGAATCCTCTAGTCCGGGAAAGCTTCTTAAGGATGCAGCCCACATGGGAGCCCCCAGCCCCGTTATTTTGATAAATCCACCAACGTCTAACAGAATGACGTTTTGCTTATGGATATCGTTGCGAAGCATTTCGGGTGCTCCGGCTTTCATCATCCTATCGGCATCCATAATGGCATCGTGGGGAACTGGAATTGATACATAACCTTTGTCACTGACCTCTCTTTGGAGAGCTAACGATAGACTTGATATGGGAATTAAGACTGAAGTACCTATTATTCCTGGTTTTCCATTGATTTGTAGGCGAGAAACGGTCTTTACCCTCTTTTCAACAATACCTCCTGGTGGCCCGAATGTGGGACACCTATATATACAATCTACACAGCCCCGGCCCCACGTATTACAAGCTTGAGGGCCTTCCGTAGCACCCGTTGCATCGATAAAAACATCTCCACTTATGCTTCTACCATCTTGCAGAAGTACTGCTATGATCTTGGACTCAACCATTTCCATATTAACAACACTGTTGCGGAGCATAAACATGATATTGGCTTCCTTTAATGTCGCTTGCATCCTTGAATCTAATTTGGTTACATTATATGTCGAAATACAGTCACCACCCGGTAGAATTATTCTTTTGTGGATGGCGATCGAATCACAAATGTCAAAATAATCCGCACCGCCTAATGCCTTTTCCTCAGTAAGTACAGAAGCCGCTGAACCACGCATGGCGACTCCAGCAATTAATCCAAAGCCACCCAACGCATCCGTTCTTTCAATAAGAGCTACATCGGCTCCGGCTCTTTTGGATGTCATTGCGGCACTAAAGCCACTTGGTCCCCCACCTATAACAACAACTTTCATCATTAAGCTCCTATGACTTCTCTACTTGCTGCAGTCTATGTATTTACCTGAGTGGAAACAACGATTAGGTGCAATATTAGATAATGGAAAAATAATGAAAAACATTAGCCTTACCACTAACCCGGATTTCAGTTAGGCTCTCCAAACCAGAGAGGTAGCAGCCCAATTTAAGCCATAAAGGCGAGTAAACCCGCAGCACTCTCATATTCCTTGGTAGGGTTTGCTAGGGAATTGTGTTAATTTGTGACAGCTGCTTACATAATTTAACAGTTAATAAATCAACTCTCTTAATGATTTGGTCTATTTCATCTTTAGTAATATTGTCAATATGAATGCCAGCAATTACACAGGTAGGCCCTTTAATCTGCTTGCTTACCATAAGTGCAATTTTTTGAGCTATAACGTTATCTCTGTGACCCGGTCTGGTAATCACTGATACTGAAGCCCTTGCTTCTTCATGGTCATACTCCCCCATGGCCACTGTACCTAAATGGGCATTGTTATTATAGAGTTGTATGATAATGTCTCTACCCAAGTAATATGCTGACAGATTGATCTGCATTCTGTCTTCCCCATCAGTCATCTCATGCTTAGTACTATGTCCGTTCATTCTAATCCCTGCCATCTTCGAAAAAGGTTATGCTTTATATCAAAAATATCCAATGTTTTACCCACTGTATGGTTAACTATATCGTCGATTGTTGTAGGATTATGATAAAAAGCAGGAACAGGTGGCATAATAATTGCTCCTATTTCACATAATCTCTCCATATTCTTGAGATGGCCTAAATGTAATGGTGTCTCCCTGACTAGCAACACTAAACGCGATTGCTCTTTAAGGGTAGTATCTCCGGCGCGGATTAATAAGCTATCTGTGTATGAATTGGCCAATGCCGATAGCGTTTTTATCGTGCAGGGAGCAACTATCATACCATCCCTTCTGAATGAACCACTACTTATTCTAGCTCCAATGTCCTTGATGTCATAGCAGTGGCTCGCCAGGTTTTTCACATCCTCTAGTTCCCAACTAGTTTCACATTTAATATTTACCTCACCGGCCTCAGAAATAATAAGGTGGGTTTCAATATTCTCAATAGATGAGAGTACTTCAAGTAACCTTATTCCGTAAATGACTCCAGACGCTCCAGTGATGCCAATTATTAATACCATTGTTTCTGTTTCCCTTCTTTTTAGCCTATCCCCGCATTATGCTTGGTAGCCAGAGTGGTATTACGGGAAAAGCTATCATTAATGTCATTACTATCAAGTCGCATACGAGGAAGGGTAAAGCTGCTCGATAGATGTGTCCCATTGTGGTATCGGTGGGGGCTATCCCTTTCATCACAAACAGGGATAGCCCGAAGGGTGGAGATGTCGTAGACATCTCCACCCCGAGGAGCATTAATAATCCGAACCATATGGTGTTAAAGCCCAAATGATGAACAACAGGCATAAATATCGGAAGGGAAATCATCATTATTGTAACGGTATCCATGAACATACCCAGAAGCAGGAAGACACCTTGCATGCCTATAAGAATGAATACAGGGGCTACCGGTAAGTGCACCACTAAGTTAACCAGACCTCGACTGGCCCCTGAAAAGGCTAGTACTTCGCTAAAAGTTCTCGATGCCGCGATTATAACGAGTACCATTACCGAAGTTTTGAGGGTACCCCAAAGCGCTTTCTTTAATACTTCCCAATTTAACTTCCTATAGAAGGTGGCCAGAATCAGGGTGGCGAGAGCCCCTGTAGCAGCTGCTTCCGATGGTGTAGCAACGCCTAAGAAGACAATCCCGATAACCATAAAGATGATAATGCCTAAGGGCAGTACATACTTCACGATTGCGGTAACCCTACTGAATAAAGGTACCGATACTACTTCGTATGGAGGTGCAATGGATGGTTGTAACCAACACCTCATAATAATATAGGTGGTATAAAGCAGAGCCATAAGGGCACCAGGAATGATGCCACCAATCAGGAGGCCCCCTACAGAAATGCTGCCAAGGGCAGCTAGGATAACAGCTAGACCACTTGGAGGAATCATTATGGCTAAGCCGCCGCTACCCAGTATGGGCCCCAAACTCATTGGTTTCTTGTAGCCCCGCTTCTCCATTTCTGGAACCAGTAAGCTTCCCAACACAGCTGTGGTTGCCATAGAGGAACCGCTCAAGACTGAAAGCATGGTCCCGCCACCTACCGCTAACACCCCTAATCTGCCGGGTAATCGCCCCAATAGTTTGTCCAGGGTATCAAGCATGTTAATGGCCATTCCCGAGTGGAACATTAGTTCTCCCATAAGCACAAACATTAATATGGGAATTAGAATAAAACTGGTCAAGGTGGCAAAAATACTAAGAGCGATTACGCTTAGGCCTGCTGTGCCACCTAAGAACATGTAAACCCCTATTAGATTAACAAGAAAGAAGCATAAGGCTACTGGCATACCCGATGCCATTAAGACAATCATGCCACCTACGATTAGCAACAGAATTAGCCACCATTCCACGTTAATTACCTCACCGTTAGAGTGTTACAGCAGTTTTCACTTATTTGCAGTGGTTTTTAGCCAAGGCTTTTTGATGCCCTCCACTTTCTCAAATATGAATTGCTTCTTCTAAGGAATTGAATCGCAAAAAGAAAACTCCCTATCGGAATTATAATCAGGATGGGACCTTTGAGGAGTTCCAGGAATCGGTTATCAAGAATACCCTGCCGAAAATTATCCCAAGTAGTTCCTGCCGTAAACCAAACGATAATCAACAGGGTCACCGCACTTAAGAAGGATGTGATCATATTGGCGAGTGCCTGTTTTCTTGGGCTTAACTGATTAATCACTAAATCCATTCTTATATGTCCATCATTCTTCAGTAGCCAGGCAGCTCCAAGAAAGGTAACATAGAGCAGACCGTACTCGACGATTTCTAATACCCATATCTGAGAGCTTTTCAGAATGTATCTCATGACAACCTCAAAACAAATGAACAGCCAGGAAGCAACAACAATAACAATTGCTAACATCCCAAGAAAATTAATGAAACTGTCAAAGATGGAGCCGACTTTTGCCAATAATCCCATGTAGCAACCCCCAGCTGTCTTAGCTCATACTAAAAATAACCTGCCGTCCATAAGCTGACTCAGAGGAGGGTAACCCCCTCTGAGTCAGCTTATGATCAACCCACAGCCCGATACGGTAGATTTTATCGCAGCCAATGCCAATACAAGGATTACACTACTTATTTTCTCGCTACTTCCTGATATTTCCCGTATAGGAATGGGCTTACCGCTTCTTCTACGGATGACCAGCCACTCTGCATGGTGAGATCAAGGAATACTTCGGCATTAGCGGGTGCTAACTCAATGAATTCCATTCCCTCGGCCTTTAACTTTGTCTGAACCTCTTGCTCAATTCCAACGAAATGATCCCTTAACTCCTGTTCAGCTGAAACCAGGGCTTCTGTCAGGAAGCCTTGATATTCTGCAGGCATACTATTCCAGACGTCTATATTCATTATGAAGATGTCACCAGCTTTCCAGAATCCAGGGTTCACCCCGTATTTTGTCACTTCGTATAAACTATTTTTCAGCACACTATTAGCAACAAACACAAATCCTTCAGTTAGTCCCTGATCCATGGCGGAGTACACTTCAGTGAAAGGGACATTGATATAATTTTCGATGCCTAAAGCTTTAAAAAGCGGGTCATACCACGGGTTCCCCCGCATTAATAGTGTAGACAATTCCTCCCACGTCTCAATCTTTACATTGAGCCAGAAATGGAACTCAGTACCAGATAGAGCTCTACCTAAATACTTCAGACCGATTCCATTGTGTCGCTCATCCATCAGATCATAAAACCCTGACTCTCTCTCTTCAGTAGGTGTGAGCTCCGATACCGGAAAGACATCAGCTTCTGGCAATAACGACCTATAATTATTGGCTCCAGTAACAGCCATATCAACTACCCCATACCTTACTGCTTCCCATTGTTCTGCAGCCGCAATTGCTTCTGGTCCTCCTTTAAACTCGAGGGTAAGTTTACCTTTAGATACCTTCTCAAGCGTGTTAGCTAAAATCCAAAGCCCTTCGTTTGACGGTTGATCCTCAGCGAAATAAGAAACTACAGAAAGCACCATAGGATCATAAGTTGGTGTTGGGGCCGGCGCTCCCGGTGCTCCTTTTGCTCCTTTTGCTCCCGTTGCTCCCTTTTCTCCCGCTGCTCCCGCTGCTCCCGCTGCTCC
>CAYFEZ010000005.1:0-17969 GCA_964342215.1 uncultured Dehalococcoidales bacterium
GCTGCCCTCAATAGCCTATGGTAACTGACCTGAACTGCCTCCCAGAAAACCTGCACAAAGTGATGGGAACTCTAACTAAGCCAAAACTGATGCTATCACCTATACTCCCTCTGGCACTAGTCACAGTACTAGTCATATTAGTCTCTTGCTCAGGACAAATCACCTACACCAACGTAACAGCAGAAGAGACTAAGGAATTAGTAAACCGACGAGAAGTGGTATTACTGGATGTACGTAATGTAGAGGAGTATAACTCCGGCCATATTCCTGATACTCTTTTTATCCCACTGCCTGAACTTGAGTCAAGACTGAATGAACTAGATCAATCTGACCGCATCCTGTTATATTGCCGCAGCGGTACCCGCAGTACGCAGGCAGCCATTATACTGATTGAAAACGGCTTCACCCACATATACAACATGAAGGGAGGCATTACTGACTGGAAAGCACTTGGTTTTCCAATAACCAGGTAAGTCGAATTTCCTTATGGTTAATGTAATATTCTATCAGCTATTACGAAAAGGTTAGCTATTAAAATACTTGGTAATTCCACACCCAAACCATAAAAATGTAAAGACACCGTCCATTATCTTAACGAAAATCAGCTCTTTACTGTGGAGTAACCTGACGTTTTTGTTTCAATAGCCAGTATTCAAGGCTATCCGCCAATGCCAGCCAGCTAGCCTCAATAATATTGGTGGAACTACCAACGGTTCGCCACTCCTCAAGCCCATCGCTAAACTCAATAAGGACCCTGACCTGAGACTCGGTGCCAGTACTTTCCTCAAGAATACGAACCTTATAGTCAACTAGCTTGACCTGAGCTACACTAGGATAAAACTGCAATAACGCCTTACGCAGTGCCTGGTCCAAAGCATTGACCGGCCCATTACCCTCAGCGGCGGTGTGCATAACTTCGCTACCCACTCTTACCTTTACCATCGCCTCAGACAACATCTCTTCCCAATTCTTTCTAGTAGAGGGACGCCTTTTTTTCTCAACCACCACCATAAAATCAACCAGCTCAAAGGGGGTTTGATAATCCGGCTTCCCCCGGTGAACCAGAAGCTCAAAGGACGCTTCGGCATTATCATATTGGAAACCACGGCTTTCCAATAGCTTAACCTGCTCCAGTAACTTCTGTGCTTCCTTGCCTTCCTGAGGTAAATCCAATCCCCTTTCCCGTGCTTTCAACAGAATATTCTGTCTACCAGATAGTTCAGAGACCAACATTCTGGGCTGATTGCCTACCAGACTTGGGTCTACATGCTGATAGCTTCCCGCCCACTTCCTCATCCCAGAAACATGTAACCCACCCTTGTGGCTAAAGGCGCTGGACCCAACATATGGCGAAAAGGCATCGGGAATAAGGTTGGCTACCTCACTTACATAATGGGCTACTTCAGTTAATTTAACTAGCTGCTTATCAGTAAGGCAAGCCATACCCATCTTAAACATCAAGTTAGGAACAACCGAACAGAGGTTAGCATTACCACAGCGCTCACCATATCCATTGATGGTCCCTTGAACCTGACTAACCCCAGCATTTACCGCCGCCAAGGTATTGGCTACCGCCAGTTCCCCATCATTATGCACATGTATACCTAATGGCACGGTTGTTACTTTCTTAACTGCCTCCACAGCACCCACTACCTCACTGGGCAAGACGCCTCCATTAGTATCACAGAGCACCAAGCAATCAGCTCCTGATTCCCCGGCAACCTGCAAACAACGAATGCTATATTCAGAGTTAGCCTTAAAACCGTCAAAAAAGTGCTCGGCGTCAAAAAAAACAGTAAACCCCTTCGCCTTGAGAAAGCGTGTGGAGTCAGCGACCATACTAAGATTTTCTTCCAGTGTAGTTTCCAGTACCTGAGTAACCTGTGGCGCCGAAGCTTTGCCGACAATGGTAACCACCATTACTCCGGCTTGAGTTAGTGCTAGAAGATTAGCATCTGTCTCCGCTTTACCCTTAATATGTCTAGTGCTACCGAAGGCAACCAGTTTGGATTGAGATAGGGCCAAATCTTTAGCCTTGTTAAAGAACTCAACGTCCTTAGGATTAGAACCAGGCCAGCCTCCTTCAATAAAATGGATGCCCAGTTCGTCAAGTTTCCGGACAATATGTAGCTTATCCACCACTGAGAAGGAAATACCCTCCCGCTGTGCTCCATCCCGTAGTGTCGTATCGTAAAGCTGCACTGATGCCACTTCTTAAGTTCCCACCTTACTCGCGATTAAGTTACCCATTTCTTTTGTCCCTACCTGTGTCTTACCTTCATCGATTATATCATAGGTGCGATAGCCCTCGTTCAGGACATCATCAACGGCCTCCGTTATGGTTTGTGCTTCCTTTGCTAGACCGAATGAATAGCGGAGCATCATGGCAACACTGAGAATGGTAGCAATAGGGTTAGCCATATTTAGTCCAGCACGGCGCGGAGCGCTACCGTGTATTGGCTCATACATCCCGAATATATTAACTCCTACCATTGGCACACCCGCGAGACTGGCCGAAGGAAGCATCCCCATTGAGCCCGCCAGCATTGACGCCTCATCCGTAAGAATATCACCAAACGTATTCTCGGTAACGATAACATCAAAGTATACCGGATTCTGGATAAGCCGCATGGCACAGGCATCAACCAGCATGTGGTCAAGAGCCACATCCGGGTATTCCTCGGCTACCTCCATAGCTACCTGCCGCCACAATCGGGACGATTCAAGCACATTTGCCTTATCCACCGAGGTTAACTTTGTACGCCGAGTTCGAGCCAGCTCAAAGCCTACCCGGACAATCCGCTCAATCTCCTGTTCAGTGTAGGCCATGGTGTCAACCACTCGCCGACCGCGAACCGTATGCCACTGCTTTTTGGGTCGTCCAAAATAAAGCCCACCAGTAAGTTCGCGGACAAAGATAAAATCCACCCCGTTTATTACCCTTGGCTTTAAATTAGTGGAATCAACCAGCGCAGGTAGGACCTTCACCGGACGCAGATTGGCAAATAACCCCAATCCCTTGCGCAATGCCAGCAACCCATCTTCCGGACGAACTTTAGCCTTAGGATCATCCCACTTAGGTCCTCCTACGGCTCCGAGTAATACTGCTCCGCTGCTTCGGCATACCTCCAGAGTATCCTCCGGTAAGGCGGTACCGGTCTCATCAATAGCGACTCCACCCACCAGTCCATAGTGCCGCTTAAAATTATGCCCAAATCGATTCCCGATTGCCGACAAGACCTGTATTGCCTCACCGGTAACCTCAGGACCAACTCCATCCCCGGGTAAAACCGCCAGGTTAAATTCCACTAAAACCTCCCGCCAGCCAATCTCTGCCTGGTATATTCAATAAGCCCACCGGCTGAGATAAGCTTAGCCATAAAATGAGGGTAAGGCTTGGCGGTAAACACCATGCCCTTAGTCAAGTTCTTTATTTTTCCTGTAGATAACTCATTTTCCAGAATATCACCGGCCTCGGTATTATCCACCACCTCACTACACTCCAGCAGGGGCAAACCAATATTTATGGCATTACGGAAAAAGATACGGGCAAAACTTTTAGCTATTATAACGGATATTCCCGCCGCTTTAATAGCCAGCGGGGCGTGTTCCCTTGATGAGCCACAGCCAAAGTTGGTAGTCGCCATAATTATATCCCCCGGCTGTACCCTCAGGGTAAAATCCTGGTCAATGTCCTCCATACAATGCCGAGCCAGTTCCTCTGTATCAGACAAATTCAGGTAACGGGCCGGTATAATGACATCAGTATTAACATCCGCCCCGTATTTATGTACCTTACCTTTTAGCATCAGGTACTAACCTCCTTATTTAGGGAAATACCTCCACCAAAGCCTTCCTAAAATCTTTGTTAACTGTAAGTTGCCGCATAATCTTTGATTACATGAGTGAGTGAATGGCTCAGAGATTCGTCCTTGGTTAAAAAGAAGAACACAATTTCATCATCATCAATACATATTGGCTCTTCTCCGGCAATTTTCTCTTTAAGTTCTTCCGACCTGCGGTGAAGGTATTCATGATGGTCCACCCGGGGAAAATATTGACAAATCATTAATATTGAACAACTATCCATACGCTGATACAGGTTTTTTAGCTCTACGTATAGAACATGCTCCTTTCCCGACTGCTTAAGTTCCAGCCCGATATCTGGGTCAACGCAAACGAGAGAATTTTTCAGGAGTCTATCTCCTATTTGATCAAAGTATTCCCGCCTTTTTTGGTGCGAGAAATACTTTTCCTTTCCGTAATAGGTGGTCATCTTAATGGTATACCGAGCAAAGAAGTTATTTAATTGTGCAATTCCCCTCCTGCCCTCACGTACACACTCGTCTAGAAAAGTCATCAATTCTTTGTTTAATGTCCCCACCTTTGCCTGATTACGGATTGTCTTCCCCCCGTAACCGGTGTCATCGGGATCGGTAAGCATCGGGATAAACCTAAAATGATTAACTAGAGCAGCTTGCATGACATGAAAAATCAAATCATAGGTGAATAAATCCTTATTATCGCCAAAATACTGATTCTTCATAATTTTATCCGCTCAGGACTAGTAATTGTTCCCGCTATAGCACTAGCGGCGGCAACGGCCGGGTTGGACAAGTAGACCTCCGCTTTGGGGCTACCCATCCGACCGACAAAGTTACGGTTGGTAGTAGAAATACAGCGCTCACCATCTGCCAAAACCCCCATATGACCACCGAGACAAGGTCCACAGGTCGGTGGACTGACCACCGCTCCGGCTCTAATAAATATCTCAATCATTCCACCCGCCAAGGCATCAAGATATACCTGCTGCGAACCGGGGATAATAATACAGCGTACTCTCGGGTGCACCTTTCTTCCGTCGATTATCGACGCCGCCAGCCGTAAATCTTCCAGACGACCATTGGTACAGCTACCGATTACCGCTTGCTGAATTTCTACATTCCCTACTTGACTCACCGACCTGATATTATTCGGTGAATGAGGCAAGGCAACCTGCGGCTCCATAGTTGAGACATCATAGTCAATAATCCGTGCATATTTTGCTTCATCATCTGGTTCATAGACCGTATAAGGGCGCTTTACCCGAGATTTGATGTAAGCCAACGTCTTATCATCTATCCGGAAAAGCCCAACTTTAGCCCCAGCCTCGATAGCCATGTTAGCCATAGTGAACCGCCCGTCCATAGATAAATCGTCTATAGCATCACCGGTAAACTCCAGCGCCGCATACAGAGCACCATCCACCCCAATATCACCAATGGTATACAATATCAGGTCCTTACCACCTACCCACTTCCCCAAACTTCCGTGATAGACCAGCTTGATGGTAGGAGGCACCTTCATCCAGATATCACCGGTGGCCATAGCGGTGGCAATATCGGTTGACCCCATACCCGTAGCGAAGGTGCCCAAGGCCCCATACGTACAAGTATGGGAATCAGCCCCAATAACTACCTCCCCCGGTAAAACCAAACCCTGTTCGGGTAGTAACACATGTTCAATACCCATCTGACCCAGCTCAAAGTATACTAACCCCTGCTCGTAGCAAAAGTCTCGCATCAGCTTTACCTGCTCAGCAGAAGCAATATCCTTATTAGGTACAAAATGGTCAGGCACCATCACTATTTTATTCGAGTCAAAGACTTTATTTAGACCGATTCGCCGGAACTCTTTTATAGCAATGGGTGCAGTGATGTCATTGGCTAGAATCAGGTCTACCCTGACATTGATAAACTCACCCGGACTCACCTTCTTTTTATCAGTGTGGGCCGCCAGTATCTTCTCGGTTAAAGTCAATGCAGTTCACCCCTCTGGAATTCAAGAAACTAAACCTGAGAAACACTCTAATCTCACCGGATGAAGTAGAAAATAATAACCATCAGCATAAGTAAAGTATAAAACAGCCAGAGGCATAAAACCATTCCAGCCCCAATATCAAACCCCATATCCCACTAAAAACCTACGCGGCCGTTCTCTTAGCAACCAGTAAACGGTTAAGGGCATTCATATAAGCTTTGGCGCTGGCGACAATGATGTCAGTATCAGCACCGCGTCCGGTGTAGGTTATGCCTTCACTCTCTATTCTAATCAATACCTCACCAATAGCATCAATGCCTTCGGTTACTGATTTAACACTAAATTCAGTAAGAACATTTGGAACACTTACAATCCGATTGATCGCCTCATATACTGCATCAACCGGACCGGTCCCCAAAGCGGCATCGGCCAGAAATTGACCATCAGGGGAAACCATCCTGACGGTGGCAGTAGGGATACCTTTATCTCCACAAGACACCTGAACAGAGTCAAGGCGATAGACTTCAGCCACAGTACGTAGCTCCTGAGCAATCAAGGACTCGATATCCTTATCGCCTATCTCCTTCTTCTTATCAGCTAACTCCTTGAACGCCAGGAAGACACGGTTAAAGTCAGCTTCGCCTAAACTGTAACCTAACTCGGCCAGCCGCTCCTCGAAGGCGTGCCGCCCACTGAGCTTACCTAAGACCAAACTGCTAGCGGGAATACCTACTGTTTTTGAATCTATTATTTCGTAGGTTATCGGCATCTTAATGACACCATCCTGATGAATCCCCGACTCATGACGAAAAGCATTGGCGCCGACAATTGCCTTGTTAGGTTGAACCGGAAAACCGGTCAGCTCACTCACCAATCTGCTCGTATTATAGATTTGAGTAGTGTCAATACTTGTGGTCATTTCAAAAAAATCTTGGCGAGTCTTGATAGCCATCACAATCTCCTCAAGCGAGGCATTACCCGCCCTTTCTCCAATACCATTAATGGTGCACTCAACCTGTCTTGCCCCATGTTTAAGTGACTCCAGACTATTAGCAACCGCCAGCCCCAAATCATTATGACAGTGAACGCTAACTATTGCCCGCCCTATATTAGGGACATTCTTGAAAATCCCCCCAATGAGTCGGCCAAACTCTCCAGGAATAGCATAACCCACCGTATCCGGAATATTAACCGTAGTGGCCCCGGCATCTATAACTGCCTCTAAGATTTGATAGATATACTCCGGCTCAGTACGGCTGGCATCCATTGGTGAGAACTCTACATCATCAGTATACTGCTTAGCCCGAGCTACCATATCCCGACCCATCTGTAGAACCTCATCCCGACTCTTCTTCAGTTGGTAAACGAGATGTATGTCTGAAGATGACAGAAACACGTGTATTCGCGGGTGATTGGCCCCCCTGAGCGCTTCTCCGGCACGATCGACATCTTCCGGTAAAGCCCTAGCCAGAGCGCAAATAGTTGGAGTGTGAACCACGCTGGCAATAAGCTTAACTGCCTCAAACTCACTCAATGAATTAATGGGAGTACCAGCTTCAATAACATCCACCCCGACCTTCTCTAGTTGCCGGGCTATCTCCGTCTTCTCTTGGACATTCAGCGTTCCTCCCGCCGCCTGCTCTCCGTCCCGTAGGGTAGTATCAAAGATAATTACCCTTTCCATAATCCACTCCTTACTTTCCCTTCAGCCACGGCATCATCTGGCGCAATTCCTTACCCACCAACTCAATAGGATGTTCAGTATTCAGCCGCTTCAAGGCATTGTAGACCGGCCGCCCAGCCTGGTTTTCTAAAATCCACTCTTTGGCAAACGTGCCATCCTGAATCTCAGTAAGGATCTGCCCCATCTCATCTTTAGCCATGTCATCTATCACCCGTGGTCCCCGTGTAAAATCACCATACTCGGCAGTATCGCTGATTGAGTAGCGCATATAGCTCAAACCACCCTGGTAAATAAGGTCAATAATGAGTTTTAATTCATGAAGAATCTCAAAATAGGCAATCTCGGGTTGATAGCCCGCCTCGACCAGCGTCTCAAATCCAGCCTTTATCAGCGAACTGATCCCTCCACACAGCACTGCCTGCTCACCAAAAAGGTCAGTCTCTGTCTCCTCAGCAAAGGTTGTTTCAATAACCCCAGCCCGGCTACAGCCAATACCCTTGGCATAGGCTAAAGCTATATCCATCGCTTTACCGGAACCGTCTTGATGCACAGCTACTATTGCTGGCGGTCCTATACTTTCAGTATAAAGTTGCCGGAGCATATGACCGGGACATTTAGGAGCTATCATGGTCACATCAATATCGTCCGGGGGAATAATCTGCCCATAGTGAATATTAAAACCGTGAGCAAACATCAGTGTGTTACCAGGAGTTAACCTTTTTTCAACTGACTCATAATAAATGTCTCGCTGCAGGGTATCCGGAGCCAGCATTACAATGATATCGGCTTCCTTGGCCGTCTCAGCCGCCGAAAGTACATTAAAACCCGCCTCTTTGGCATTCTTCCAACCTGGGCTTCCCTCGGCTTCAGCTACCATTACCTGACAACCGCTGTCACTCAGGTTTTGTGCATGGGCATGCCCCTGACTCCCGTAACCGATAATGCCAATTGTTTTGGCCTTAAGTAAGTTAAGGTCAGCATCACCATCATAGTATATCTTAGCCATAACTTGCCTCCTTTATCTTATTACGTATGGTAAACCCTAGGATGAGATTGCCTTTAGACCCTACTGAACGGGAATTTCCTGACGTAATTCACCACGGTAAACTTCCTTAATAAAGGACCGCTAAGCTGCTTTCTTTTCTCTGGCTGCAGTATTAGATGATTCTCCTGCCACCGGTATCAGTCGCAGCCCTCCTCGCGTCATTGCAATACGACCCGTCCTTACTACCTCCCTAATACCAAAAGTACGTAGCAAATCAAATAAGGAATTAACTTTTTGCTCATCACCAGTAACCTCAATGGTTACCGAATCAGCCACAACATCCACAATATTGGCTCTAAATATATCCACAATCTGAATAATTTCGCTCCGGGAAGAAGCCGTGGCCTTTACCTTAATCAAGGCCAATTCCCGGGTAATTACACCCTCACCTGTAATATCAGACACCTTAACTACATCTACTATCTTATCTAACTGCTTCCTAACCTGTTCCACCATAGAGGTTGACCCATCGACAACAACGGTCATACGGGATAAATGAGGTAGTTCACTATGCCCGACGGCGATGCTTTCAATATTAAAACCACGTCTTCGGAAAAGACTAGACATCCGGTTGAGCACCCCTGGCTTATCCGCTACTAGGGCAACTAGGGTGTGCTTCGTCGTGGCCATGTCGCCACCTCCTTTTTAGGTTCCTCAAGAACCTCGGCTAAAGATGCCCCCGGTGGCACCATCGGATAAACATTCTCCTCCGGGTCCACCGCAAAGTCTGTCAGAAAAGGTCCAGGCTCTTTCATTGCCTGTTCAATAGCCGGAACTACATCTTCCCTACGTTTAACCCTTAATGCCGGGATACCATAGGCTTCAGCAATCTTGACAAAATCAGGGCAAGATAGTGGTGTAGCCACGTATCGTTTCTCGTAAAATAATTCTTGCCATTGCCTCACCATCCCTAAAAAGCCATTACCGAGGATGGCTATCTTAACTGCCAACTTTTCCTGAACTATGGTGGCTAATTCCTGCAGTGTCATCTGAAAACTACCATCACCGTCGATACACCAAACCGCACTATCAGGGCAGCCTACCTTAGCCCCGATAGCTGCAGGCAAGCCAAACCCCATAGTTCCCAGACCACCTGATGAGATGAAACTATTTGGTTTATCATAACAGTAGTGTTGTGCCGCCCACATTTGGTGTTGCCCCACACCGGTAACGACAATGGCCTTACCCTCCGTTACCTCATGTATCTTACTGACTACAAATTGTGGTAGGATCTGATCACTGTCTCTACTAACTGTTAATGGATGCTCCTTTCGCCAATGATCGAGCTGGCGAAGCCAATCAACATGTTGAGCAGGGCATATCAATTTATTTAATGAACTTAATACCTCCGTCACATCACCAACTATAGGCACATCCACACGTACATTTTTGCCGATCTCGGCAGGATCAATGTCAATATGAATAATGTGGGCATGAGGAGCAAAGCCACTTATCTTAGCGGTAACCCGGTCATCGAACCTCATCCCAATGGCAATAATAAGGTCGGCAGCATCAACAGCCATATTCGCGTAAGCCATACCATGCATCCCCAACATCCCATAACTTAGAACATGGGACTCCGGGAAACAACTGATACCCAACATAGTGGTTATTACTGGTATTTGGGCGACTTCGGTTAGATCCTTAAGTCCGGCATAAGCTCCAGAGATAATTACTCCCCTACCGGCTATAATAACGGGTCGCTGTGCCTCCCCTATGAGCTTGGCCGCTTTTTTTATCTGTGCCGGGTGTCCTTGGAGTGTTGGCTTATAACTGGACAAATCCAACCGGTTTGGGTAATGAAACTCTGCCGGATCTATCTGAACATCTCGAGGCAAGTCAATAAGCACCGGACCCGGACGCCCACTCCTCGCAAGATGAAAAGCTTCTTTTATCATTTTCGCAAGTGAACCAGCATCTAGGGCAAGGTAATTATGCTTAGTAATAGGCAAAGTAATACCCGTAATATCGACTTCCTGAAAGGCATCTTTACCAATAAATGGCCTGGCCACCTGACCGGTTATAGCCACTATCGGCGATGAATCAAGATGAGCGTTAGCAATTCCGGTCACCAGATTTGTCGCTCCGGGGCCAGAGGTCGCAAAACATACCCCTACCTTTCCCGTCGCTCGGGCATAACCATCAGCAGCATGGGCGGCACCCTGCTCATGCCGCACCAGAATATGGCGAAGTTGAGGATATTGAAGCAGGGTATCGTATAGTGGTAAAATAGCACCACCCAAAATACCGAAGATAACCTCTACTCCTTCTGCTACCAGGCTCTCGCACACAATCTGGGCACCAGTCATCTTCATAATAGTCCCCTTCTATCAGCTAAACACCGCTCCCGTGCTGGCCGAAGTTACTTTTTCAGCATAATACTTGAGATAGCCGGTTTTTATCCTCGGGACAAATTCACCTAGCCGGTCCAACCGTTTAGACAACTCTTCAGGACCAAGCTCTACCTCAAGCTTATAATTAGGAATATCAATCTTGATAATATCCCCATTAGCCAATGCAGCAATGGGTCCTCGGCCAGCTGCCTCAGGGGAGACATGCCCTATAGCCGCTCCACGAGTGGCCCCAGAAAAACGGCCATCGGTGATAAGGGCTACCTCCTTGTCCATACCCATACCACTAAGAAGAGACGTAGGAGTAAGCATCTCCCTCATACCAGGACCCCCTTTAGGACCCTCGTAACGAATAACAACAACTGCACCCGGTTTTATGCTACCTCCAGTAATAGCCGTTGTCGCCGCTTCTTCAGAATCAAACACCATTGCCTGGCCTCGGTGAACCAACATTTCCGGAGCAACCACTGCTCTTTTTACAATGGCACCGTCCGGGGCTAAATTACCGAAAAGAATGGCAAGACCCCCAATATCTGAATAAGCATTTTCTATAGAATGGATAATGTCCCTGTTCACTACTTGACTATCAGCGACAACCCCAGCCACAGTTCCCCCAGATACCGTTCTCGACTCTAGGTTCAATAATCCCGATAATTCCTTCATCACCGCCGCTATACCTCCGGCGCTGTCTAAATCCTCAATGTGATGGTCACTAGCTGGACTCAACCGGCACAAGTAAGGCGTACGCTGGCTTATCTCATTTACTGTCGAGAGAGGAAACTCAATACCAGCCTCATGAGCTATCGCCATAATGTGCAACACGGAATTGGTGCTTCCGCCTAACGCCATATCCACAGTGAAAGCATTATGAATAGCATGCACATCAACAATATCCCGGGGACATGTATCGTTGGTTAAAAGCTTCATCACCTGCTGTCCGGCTTCTTTAGCCAACTGCCTCCGTCTCTCATCAACCGCAGGAATAGTACCATTTCCGGACAGCCCCATTCCCAACGCCTCCGTCAAACAATTCATAGTGTTAGCGGTGAACATACCGGCGCAGCTACCGCAACCAGGACAGGCATTCTCTTCCAGTTGTTCCAATTCAGCCTGACTCATTTCCCCACCCGCTACCTTCCCCACTGCCTCAAAGGCCGTACTAAGATCAACCATCTTCAGCCCATCGCTAACGTTTAAGCGTCCGGCCAACATTGGCCCCCCGCTGACAAAGATAGCCGGTAGATTCAATCTCACAGCCGCCATCAGCATCCCCGGAACTATTTTGTCACAATTAGGAATAAAGACTAGTGCATCAAACGCATGAGCCTCAACCACTATCTCCACAGAATCAGCTATAAGGTCACGGCTAGGAAGACTATAATTCATACCTGGGTGGTTCATCGCAATACCATCACATACAGCAATAGTATTAACCTCAAAGGGAACGCCCCCTCCACTCCTCACTCCTTCCTTAGCCGCCTCAGCGATATCTCGCAGATGGATATGTCCTGGAACAATTTCACTGAAACTATTAATAATACCGATAAAAGGCTTATTCATTTCAGCCGTCGTGCAACCAACGGCACGTAATAAAGCTCGATGCGGTGCCCGCTCTATACCTTTTTTCACAACATTACTTTTCACACTTCCTCCACGTCCCCTACCATAAATTACTAAAACCCCGATTTCAATAGTACTGAAACTAGGAATAAAATTTTATCGAGGCCTCTGACGTTAAATGAGTACTACTTGGTTAAAAGTAACTACGTTATCCAGATTGGCGATATGGTAATCCTGCCGGAAAAGCACCTTTCAAGTCTCCTTCCCACCGTACTAACGAAACATAACATAGCCCCTATTTATTGTCAAGCTGGCTACTCCTGACCAAAACATTGTCGTACGTCTTGAAACGGATTAGTACATTGTACTGAAACGAGAGTAAGCACCCGTATATTCTGACCATCTGGTCATTACCCTAGCCACCTTAGCCGCTGGCGGTCCGACATTAAGGTAACCAATTAACTCTGCCAACTGCTTTCTTTCCCCATCAGCCTGAACCTCCACGATGCTTCCTGGTAAATTACGTACATAGCCGATTAACCCTAACTCAATAGCCTGTCTTGAAACGAAATCGCGGAAGTAAACCCCTTGCACATGACCGTATATTACTACATGAACCGAAGCTAAGTCGCACATTAATGATACCTTATCCAAAATAAGTCTTAAGGAGAAGTGAGTATAAGGCCTATCAAGTCTGGCCAGAACTTTTTTATGAGCTAGTTCAACAACCTTACAAAAAGCCTAATTATTTTCCAGACGTACCACATACATTAAATCAAAGGCCTCACAACAGGGAGGATACTGAAACATGATGTCCAGATAAGTATTACCAAGGACATATTGAGGTAGGAAGTGTACCACCACATCGATTCCAGCTAGTCAATCTCGAGCCGTTAGCTCTCCAGTACCAAAAAGCAGTCGGCAAGCATCTACCACTACTATTCCTCCTCTACCTGTCGTTCCTTCTTCCCCTTCTTAACTACCTCCACAATTACTGGAGGCGTCAAGATAGTAGCCGCCGACACCTTCTTAGCATCCTTTTTATTTTTTTTCGGTTCTCTATGTCGATAATCCCGTTTTCCCATAACAACACCCTTACTAAAATCGAACTACAGAGTGGTTAATTAAAGTTTAGCAAAGAGAAACTATTGTGTAAAGTCAGTTGAAATCTGTTGTAATGCTGAGCGGGCGGCTTCAGTCTCGGCTATTTTTTTACTTTTACCTAACCCCCTACCCAGCACGATGTCACCAGCCTTTACCTCAACAGTAAATTTCTTATCGTGGTCTGGACCTACCGCCTCTACCACATGATAGTCCGGTGGCAACTGTTGACCAGCCTGGATGAACTCCTGTAGTTGTGATTTATAATCAACTCCGCCACCATGCCTACCCACCTGCTCTAGCTCCTCATCAAATAACCTAAGGATAGCGTCCCTGGCAGCAGTTACCCCTTGGTCCAAGCAGATGGCAGCAATTACTGCCTCCAGAGCTCCGGCCAGATTTGCCGGCTTATGCCTGCCACCACTCTCCTCCTCACCTTTCCCCAGATAGAAGTAATTACCAAGTCCGATGGCACTAGCCACCTTGGCCAACGTATCCCGGCGCACAAGTACAGATCGGGATTTACTCATCTCCCCTTCCGTAAATTGAGGGAAGTCCTGATACAATTTTTCGGAAATTACTAAACTTAAAACAGCATCGCCCAAAAATTCGAGCCTCTCATTTGAGGTCGGGACAACACCACCCGGGTTCTCGTTAATATAAGAGCTATGAATCAGAGCCTGCTCCAAAAGAGATGGCTCGTCAAACGATACACCCAAACTTTTTTTCAGAGTGGCTAAATCAATCAAAATAGGTTCATCTCCTAAATATCCCATTTAATCAATTAATTCAGCATAAACGGTCGCACTTAGTGTGTCAAATTAACCGGCTGATATTGCTACCAGCACCGCTCTGTGTTACAATTATTAGGGTGTTGGGGAATAGTCTAGCGGTAGGACAGCGGACTCTGAATCCGTCAGGGAAGGTTCGAATCCTTCTTCCCCAGCTTATGCTTAAATGACATCCTACTTCATGTCTGGGATATTATGTCTGCGGCGCAACGGCTGGCAATAAGAACTTTACCGTCTCCACAAATGTTTCAGCAATCCCTTAGACACCTGACCAATTTCCAAGCTACAGTTTCACTAAGTACAATGATATCTTCAGTAGGAAGGTAATCAGAGATGGTACTATCAAACAACACATTACCCGCCGGGGCAAATTCCTCATCACTACGCCACAAGACCAGAGTTATCGGTACCCGGCTGAAAGCATTAATGGTTACCGCGACATCGCCGTAATCTGCTTTATGGCCACCTAGTTTTTCAGCCGCCTCTATCAAGCGCTGCGGCTCTTTCCCAAAGGTGTCCAAAATGGGTTTTATCGCTCGCTTGGAGAATGTGGGGGCATAGACAGTTCCCTCCGGCAATTCTTGGTAGGTAATTATCTTATTAGTTAAAGAGGTACCCTTTGCCTGAGTAAAATAATGAAGTAGGAGCAGCTTATCCCTTAACGAGACTTCCTCCCCACAATCCATTAACGAAATCTTAATGTCAGGTAGCGTGATGCAATAGAACCGGTTCAAATATTCAATAGTAATTGCCTTATGGGAATCTATTACCTGAAGTCGAGCACCACACCTGCGGCATTGTTGGCCTATATCTTCGAGCTTAATTAGCCGTTCACAAGCCAGCGCATAAGCCATTCCGTATCCGTAATTACGCTGATTCGGTGTTGACAAATACTTGCCTTCCGTCTTAGTTCAAGTGACATTACTTCTACAACTCGAGCCAAGAATGGGAATAGAGTGATTCACCGGTAAGAACCCTAACTGTTTTCACATACTTTATATCTTCGTCATTTAAAGAAGATAGGTCAGGTTTCTCACCATCCATCATCCGATGCACCAAGTCCACTAATTCCGCCCTCTCGCCACGGGCTATTTCTATCAATTCGGGATCGAAGGCGTCAACTATAGCGGAATACAATCCATATTTCATAAGCATCATCAGATAGGTCCGGTTAAGATAGGGTCTAAGATGAGTAGGAGTACCGTTAGAAATGTTTGACATACCAACGGTGGACTTACAGCCAGGGGCAATATCCCCCAGCATACTCATAAACTCTACACAGGCTTGCACCTGGTTTATTTCCACCGATACCGGACTGGCTATGGGGTCAATCCAAATATCCTCATCCGGGATATCCATCTGACTAGCCTGATAATTAAGGTCAACAACTAGAACTGCTCTTTCGGCAGCATCCCGAGGCATCCCCTCCAGACCCCACAACAGCCCTATCATATCAGCGTTATATTTTTTGACTAATGGTAATTCCTCCTCAAGCCTAGCCATAGAGATAGAGTTAATCAATGCCTTACCTTTATGCACCTTTAGCCCAGCTTCCATTGCCACCGGATTCGTCGTGTCCAGAGATAATGGCAAATCGGTAACCTCCTGCACTGTCTTAACCGCCCATTCCATCAACTCGTCCCCTGCCTTCCGCGCCGGCCCGATATTTATGTCCAGATAATCCACACCACTATCCACTTCAGCCATAGCCAGTTCCTGAATCGGCTTAGGATCCCTCCCCTTAAGTGCCGGACCGATAGTTTGTGACATAATATTTATGTTTTCCCCGATAAGGATCATTTTTATCCCCCTTATGGTTTCCATGCCTTAAGATAGGCAGGAATGTGTACCGCATCCCTGGGACCAACCTGAATCTCCCAGTCGGGTAATTCTTCCTCAAGACCACCACTCTCCGCGGCAGCATGGCCGGGGATGGTTAATTTATTATGTTTAATTTTATCCGCAATACCACACTTCTTAACAAATGGGGCAATGGCATCGGCGACAAATTTACCGGCAGCCCACGCAGTCATGACGGAAAGTCCCTCCGTATCTTTAACCAGTAGGTAGCTAGAAACCTTACTATTTTCCATTTCACCGGAAACAATAAAGTAGGTAAGTGAGAAATTAGTGGTAATAAGCACCGGGGAGTTTTCGTCAGGAGTGCCAATTTCATAGATTCCTTCAGCGGTCGCCAGTGGTCGCTGAGGGTCAGTATATATATTCATCCGCTCCACCAACAAAGGAAACAGACTTTCCCCTTGAAAGTCAGAGAGAACAATAATACCGCCATATTTAGCCACAAAAATAGAGGCAATAATTGTCTCCCTCATCGGGTCATCAGTCATCTCGTTGGGGAAGATGATAGAGGGGTAACCCAACGGACGAAATTTTTTATTTAAGGAAGAGCCCCTGATGATTATTTGGTCTTCGAAGGCTTTACGGAGAGTCCTTGCTCCGGAATCTAAAACCATATTTTTAATTCCGGCTTCAGTTAATCTAGTAGTCAGTTCGGCCAGTTCCACCACGTTAGAGGTTCTTACTGCTATCGGACATGAATGCTCTTTAGCCAAATCAGCAACGCTTTCCAGATTATCTTTAGTGGCTGCATATATCAGCGGTTTCCGATCAGCACAGGCCTTTAAACCCACCGCCAAGATATCAGGGTTACTGCTCATCAGGATAATACCACCATCACTGCCCTGCATGACTTTATTAACCAGATCCTCAAATTTACTGGCGTCTCCTGACTCATCCTTTACCGCTACCAGATCAGGGCGGAGGGTAAGACCTACCCTCTCATAATGGAGGTCTTTAAACCTTTCTAACCGAGCATTAATCTCTGACTCCTCCATAGCATCAGTAATAAGGATGGCAAAACCAGGAGGGTTTTCAAACCTTTTTTCGTGGCGAAACATAACTGTTTCACCGCCAATCTTTAATGCCTTTTCCCCAACTCCTATAGTAACCGGTACAATAGGCGGTGCTGACGCCTCTTGTAATTTAGCGGTTGCTTCTTCAGAAATATACGGACATTTATTTAATTCTGCTTTACCCGCCGCTAAACTCATCGCAAAGGCAAGACAAGTAGGCACTCCACATTCGCCACAATTCGTTTTGGGGAGTAATTTGAATATCTCTATTCCGGTAAGTGGCATTTTACCAGCTCCTCTCTCTAACCAAGTATCGGCTCCATAGTAAGGGCAGGGTGCCCTTTCTCCTGTAGAAAGGGGATAATTTCCTCCTCGGTGACGCCTATCCCCTCATCAGCTATCATGTCCATCAGATTAGGCACGCCCATTTCCTCCGCTCTCGCCTTAAGCCTGTTGGCAACTTCCTCCTTTAGCATCTTAGGCATCCATACTATTCTTAACAAGCCACCATCCCCAATGACAAATTTCCTCTGGCAGATATTATACTTACCGTGACCAACAAATCCTGGGGTACTCACACCACCGCCGATAGTACCAGCCAGAGTAGTGAACTTCATTCCGCAAGGGGTATCTCCGGCATATTCACGGTTTACCGTCATTATCCCGTTACACAACGGAAGAACCGCCGCAATACACTCGCAGCAGCCACAGGTAGTCATTGGGTCATTGACAAGACTGTAGAAATTGTAGTGGTCTATCTTCTGC
>CAYFEZ010000006.1:0-17530 GCA_964342215.1 uncultured Dehalococcoidales bacterium
AAGCGAAAAGAAAGATAATATTACGGAGGTGTGGGCAGTAGCCGAATCAGCTTGTGATTTGGTCTTGGAGTATTAAGTGAGGTAAGGGTAGTGGATTTTTTTAGTATTGGTATAGGGGAGATATTGCTGGTCCTTGTTGTCGCCATGATAATATGGGGGCCGTCAAGAATAGTCGAGGTTGGTCGGACGCTGGGGAAATGGGTGCATACCCTGAGGAAAGCGGTCTTTGACCTGACCACTCAGGTGACTAAAGAAGCAGAAGTGCGAGAGAGAGAGAAAGAACATCCGCCGCAGCAATACAAAAGCGGTTAGTCTCCAGGTAGGTAGGGTTCAACGAGAATGGGCGATGACAAGAGATTGAGTGCTCTCGGGCATTTCTCCGAATTACGAGGCCGTCTTATCAGGAGTATTATTGTGGTAGTAATTACTGCCACAGTATCCTTCATATTTGCCAAGCAGATTTTCGCCATTTTGATTCTGCCGATAACGCCATTGCTGGTGGATGGAGACGCTAATCTCATTTATATTGGGATGACAGAGATGGTTGGCACCTATATGAAGGTGTCCCTCGCTGGCGGTATTATTCTGGCAATGCCCTTCCTAGTTTACCAATTGATCATGTTTATCTCCCCGGCGCTTACACGTAAGGAAAAGAGGCATGTTTTTTTGATACTCCCTTGGATAGCATTGATGTTTTTGGGGGGTGTTGTCTTCGGCTACTTCATTCTGGTGCCACCGGCAACCGAGTTCTTGCTTACTTGGGGTAGTGATATAGCTACTCCCCAGATTAAGATTGATAGTTATATCTCGGTAGTTACCAGACTGTTACTGGCTATTGGGATCGCTTTCGAAATGCCGGTGGTAACCACTTTCCTGTCAAGAATTGGCGTTGTTACTCCAAAATGGATGGCTAGTAAGCGCAAGGTGGCAATTATATTTGCCTTCATCTTAGCCGCTATAATTACTCCAACCTTTGACCCTATAAATCAGAGTCTTGTTGCCATGCCGATTATTGTCTTATATGAGATGGGTATTTGGTTGGCTAAGCTTGTCCAGCGGAAGGTACCTAAGGTAGTGGAGTCCGTAATTGACCCAGAGTCACAAGATTGACCTGCCCGACCGGACTTGGTTGTCTTACTGCTGACTGGTTTCTTGTTTACGGTTCCCTATGGCCACAAAATCGGCCGATTTCGGATAGTCTGGAGAAGAGTATTCGTGATGGTATACGTTTTGCCTTGGCAATTGAAAGAGAGTGGAGCGGTAATCAAGAATATCGAATCCAGATAGTTCTAGTAAATTCTCTACTTCCTCTCTTGAAAATAATCGAGCTTGCTTGTATAAGGGATGCCCAGTTTTTTCTCTGCTGGTGTATAATTTTGCCAAGGGCCGCCCCTGAGTATTAAGCCTACTTCCAGGGTACACTATTTTGCGGACTTCTCGTTGTACGTTTGCCGGATAGATAACGAAACATGGCGTGAGGGTAATTAGGATACGGCCGAATATTCCGTTGCTCGATGGCAGTTGTTCTTCAGCAGTTAGTACCATCTGAATGTCTTCGGATTCTACCATCCGCAGGAGGTTGGCGTAAGATCCATCCTATACTATATCCCCAATGCCTGAGCGAATCGTTTCGAGCCCATTCCTATCTCCAAATAAGGGGCCCCCTATGCTGATGAAGTAGAGGGCGGAGACATTCTGCTTCTATAGCGAAGATGGCTCTTCCCACCGTGCTCTCGTACCAGGCGTTGCATTCGTCAGTATGAGCGTTGAAGATTTGGTATGATATTGGTTAGGTGATTTTATTCCAGCCGAGGTGTACAGTAATACGGTACACTCCCCATGCAAAGAGTGTCACCAACTATGGGGCGTATAGTCCCAGGTGATCCTTAGTCCCATGTTCACACTAGCCCTTCCAATTGGTCTAGTTCAAGCCTTTTTCGTTCTTCGTGAAACTTTTGTGATGGGGGTTCCAGATATACACGGGGGCTGGGGTAGCCGTAGAAGTTTCCGGAACCGTAGGCTGCTTGGTCATCGCCGACCTCAATGTAACAGAAGCCTTTGCCGTCGAATCTTTTTGATTTATCTTCTCCCCTGAGTTCGGCCGCTATGTTGGCCGCCACCACACGGCTCTGCTCATCAGCAAATATCCCTGCCTTTGGTAGGGAGAGACCGGTGGGGTTGGGTTGTTTAATGGATGTTACGTCGCCGAGGGCAAAGACGCTATGGTAACTTGTTTCTAGGGTGTCGATTTTAACAGGGATCCAGCCCGTTTCGTCTGTTAGGCCAGCTTCTCGTACTACCTTGGGCGCGACGTGGGGCGGTAAGCCTACCAGCAGGTCGAAATGGGCCTCACCTCCCTCAAAAATTATCTTGCGGTCCCCAGTCTCTATTCTCTGAAGTTTCTGTTGCGGATAGTATTTAATATTCCGCTTTTTCAGCATGCTAATGATGGCATCGCTCGTTTCTGGGCCAGCACCCGCCATGGGTTTTAGTTCTGGAGTGTAGACGGCTACCTCTACCCGCTGTCGGTTCCCCCTACTCCGGAAGACCGAGTCTATCAGAAAGGCAGACTCATAAGGAGCTGCTGGACATGAAAATGGGCTCCGGCAGACCAGTACGATGGCTCGTCCCGTATCCAACTCCTGTAAGGGTTTATGAATTAGAAGGGCCTGGTTAGCATCATAGAGGTTATAAGCTGACTCGGTAAAGCCCGGTATGCCACTCCCGTCCTTTTCAGCACCTAGAGCGATAATCAGATAGTCTCCCTCCAGCGTTCCAGCAGAAGTGCTCACTTTTCGAGATTCTGGGTCTAGGCCCAGAATCTCGCCGTGCACCCAGTCGATGCCCTTGTGCACTAACCCCGAAAGTGCCCGTTCCCCTTCTTGTTGCTTCTTTATCTCCCCGACCATAAGTCGTATGTTGAAAGCGCACAGATGGAAGGTGTCTTCCTTATCAACCACTACTATACGGTGCTCAGGTGGGAGCACTCTACGCAATTGCTGTGCTACCGTCAGCCCACCAACCCCCGCCCCTAGGATCACGATAGTTTTGCCTGTCATGTCTCTCCCCCTTAAGTTATATTTCTGGTACTATGCTAAAAGAACGCATGGTTGCAATAAACTATGGTAGCTGCGTGGTAGGCTTTCACTCAAATCTTTTCGTCCGCGATAACCTTCATATTAATCAAAGGTTACTACCTTGTCTGAGTCGGAAATCATGTCTACTAACTGTGACATGGTAGAGATAGAACAAACGCCGGCCTCTTGATGTCTTAATTCAAGACAAGAGCCACAAGCTAACAGGCTACCGCCGCTATTAAGGAATTTTTTCAGGACTTTATGGACATCGAAGGTCTTATCCTTAATATTCTCGAGCTCTACGCCTTTACCAAGGAGAAACAGGTTCACCTTGTTTCCACTGCCGAGAGCTTCATTAGCCAAGCGTAACCCGTTCCACGTTGTTTCCGGGTCGTTGGTATTTAGGATGATACCGAGTTTCATTTTTTGACCTCCAGTAATGTTTTTAATTTGACCTGTTCTAGCGTATTTGGGTTTACATTATTCAGAATTATCATTAACAGACCTAGTGGTTTTATTTTCCTTGAATAAGGGCGGCGTCATGCCTGATTTGCTCAAACAGTATTTCCCGTAATAAATCAAAGGCCTTAAGCAGGCCGGGGGTTGGCTATCCGATAATAGACCACATTTCCTGTTTTCTTTGAGGTCAGGATGGGGTGTTCCCGCATCATGGCCAGGTGCTGGGATAAATTAGTCATGGTTAGGCTTGGTCTCGGGGACAGTTCGCTGGCATTCATCCCTTTCTCCTTTCTGTAAGTAAAGGTTAGTACTTTTAGCAACTTAGATAATTCTAGAATACTATAAAACTATAATAGTATAAAATCTTTTTCTATGCTAACCACTGTGGTCAGGTATTTCGGGCAAAAGTGTGAGCGGACGGTCACGGTTGATGGGTAGTAGAAGTCAGGTTATTTCTATGTAGGAGTGGCACCTTTGTAGTGCGAGACGCTCTGTAATCAGAATCTGGGCAGCTTTCTGGGTAATGACAGGTTTGTGTTGGATAGGTACGGAACATTGCATGTTAAACCTGATTATGGTAGGATATTTTTTATGCGGGAAGTTCGGCTTGAGTGAAAAGGTTGCCTCCTTAAAATGTTCTAAACATCCTATAAGGCAAGTAGTCTTACAGTGTACTCGGGGAGATCGGGAATTCGCCTGAAACTTGGTGTTGCGTTGGCTCCCGAGAAGTGAAAGGAGTAAAGTGGCTGGAATTGTTTCTTACAGTGTTTATATTCCTTTTTATAGATTAAGTCGGGATACTATTGCCCAAGCTTGGGGCCGCGCTTCTTTAGGCGGCGAAAGAAGTTTGGCTAATAATGATGAAGATACTATAACTATGGCTGTCAGCGCTGCTTTTGAATGTCTCGAAGGTATTGAGCGAGATAGTATTGACGGCTTATTCTTTGCTACGACTACTTCCCCATATGTAGAGAAGCAGTGTTCAGCTCTAATTGCCACCGCGGTTGATTTGGGGGATGAGCTTATCACTGGAGATTATACCAACTGTCTGAGGGCAGGGACGACAGCACTCCGGTCGGCAGTTGATGCCGTAGCCAGTGGTTCAGCCAGAGGGGTTATGGTTACTGGCGCTGATTGTCGTCTTGGCTACCCTCGTTCTGACTTTGAGCAACTATTTGGTGATGGGGCGGCTGCCTTTATCGTTGGTAACTCAGATGTCATTGCCACTATAGAAACTAGATACTCGGTAGTTAATGAGATGTTGGATTTGTGGCGACTACCTAAGGATACCTTCGTGCAGTCGTGGGAGAGTCGTTGGGCGAGGGACGAGGGGTATGATGCCAATATGGCTAAGGCAGCGGCAGAGGTTATGAGAAGGGCTGGTCTGGTAGCTAAGGATTTTGCGAAGGTTGTTTTCTCGGCTGGGTTAGATGTTCGTGGCCATCAGCGTTTAGCCCAGAAACTGGGTTTTGATGTTAAGACACAGGTTCAAGACCCGATGCTGGCTATTGTAGGTAATACTGGAGTCCCCCATCCGTTAATAACATTAGCCGCCGCTTTGGACGAGTCAAAACCAGGGGATAGGATTCTCCTCGGAGCTTATGGCGACGGCGTTGATATGTTTATCCTTAGGGTAACCGATGAAATAGAAAAGGTAAAAAGAAGGCAACGGGTAAAGAAATATTTAGAATCGAAAATGACAATTCCCTCATACGAGAGGTATCTTAGTTATCGTGGATTATTGGAAGCCGTACCTGGGGAACCATTCCGTATTTTTCCGTCGGCAACGGTAACATGGCGAGAGCGTGAGTCAGCTATTCGTTGTCACGGTAGTAAATGCCGACAGTGTGGTACCGTTGCCTATCCTATGCAGAGGGTGTGTATTACCTGCCGGGCAAAGGACGATTTCGATACGGTAAGGTTGTCTGACCAGCGGGCTAAGGTTTTTACTTATTCCTTGGATAATTTGGCGGGTAGGAGTGATGATCCGACTATAGTACAGACAGTTGCCGAGTCTGAATTAGGTTCAGCCCGGATCTATTGCCTGATGACTGATTGTCTCCCCTCGGAGGTTAAGGTAGACCTTCCGGTGGAGATGACTTTCCGGTGGTTCTATGACGGTGCTGGCCACCATAACTACTACTGGAAATGTCGTCCGGTAAGAAATGGAGGTGCGTAGTGGAGAGCATTAAAGATAAGGTGGCGATAGTGGGTATGGGTTGCACCAAATTTGGTGAGCGTTGGGATGCTGGGTTGTCTGATTTAGCTATAGAAGCCGCATATGAAGCCTACGGGGATGCCGGTATTGGGCCGGAGGATATTCAAGCTTGTTGGTTTGGGACAGTGACAGCTCCGATTGTTGGTATCGGTTCTGTCACTGCCGCTGATGCCCTGAAATTACATGGTATCCCGATTACTAGGGTTGAAGACGCTTGCACGACTGCCCATCAAGCTCTACGTGAAGCCTGTCTTGGAGTAGCCAGTGGTATGTATGATGTGGCTCTGGCTCTAGGGGTGGAGAAGCTCAAAGATACTGGCTTTCCCGGTTTAGGTACTGGGCGTGGGATGTCTCCGGTAAATGAAGCGCGTCGGACTTCTCCGGGATCATTCGCCCTTATTGCTACGAGGTATTTCCATGACTACAAATTAACCATCGAAGAGGGGAAGGAGACAATCGCCAAGATAGCGGTTAAGAATCACCATAATGGCAGCATGTCCCCTAAGGCGCACTTTCATAATGAGGTTACTCTGGAGCAGGTGGTAAATGCTCCTATTATCGCTTGGCCCTTGGGGCTGTATGATTGTTGTGGTAATAGCGATGGCGCTGCGGCAGCGATTGTGGTTCGGGCTGATATCGCTAGGAGATTTAGGGATAATCCGGTATATATAAAGGGTTTGGGTTTTGCTCACGATTCTATGCTGCCTCACCATAGGCCGGGTTTTGGCTGGACTAGGTTTGAGTCACTGATGACTTCGTCGCAGCAGGCCTACCAGCAGGCGGGGATAACCAATCCTAGAGAGGAATTAGATATGGCAATCGTTCACGATTGTTTCAGTATTACTGAATTGGCAATATATGAGAACTTTGGTTTTAGTTCTTGGGGCCGTGCTAAAGAGGATATTGATAATGGGTTCTTTGCTTTGGACGGTGGATTACCGGTAAATACTGATGGTGGACTAAAATGCTTCGGTCATCCCATTGGGGCTAGTGGATTAAGAATGACCTACGAGGTATATAAGCAGATGCAGGGCAAGGCTGACCTGCCGATACGGCAGCTAAGGGATGTTAAACTGGGTCTCTCTCATACTTTTGGTGGTGCCCCTCATGTCAGTGCGGTGGCTATTCTGGGACGTGATATTGGGTAGTAGCTAGAGAAACAAGGTTGCTAGCAAGGAAGGTAAGATGGAGTTTGAATTTAGTGAAGAGCATAAAATGCTCGTGGAGGCAATAAGGGATTTTGTCAGTAAAGAAATTGCTCCTTTGGTGGACGAGGCCGAGGAAAAGGAAGAATTTCCTATAGAGCTGTTCCCTAAGATGGGTGAGCTAGGTTATCTTTGCCTTGGTTACCCGGCAAAATATGGTGCTGGCGAAATGGGTATGATTGGTGAGTGTATTATGATTGAAGAGCTGGCCCGGGTGAATGTTGGTATCGCCGGTTCCATAATGACTCAGGGGGGGATTGCCACTCACGCTCTTTTTGCTCATGGAACCGAGGAACAGAAACAGAAATACCTTGTCCCGGCAATCAGGGGAGATAAGATAGGTGCTTTTGCTCTTACCGAACCCAATGCCGGCTCTGATACTGCCATTATGGAGACCACGGCGGTCAGGCGGGATGGTAAATATATTATCAACGGTAACAAGATATACATTACCAATAGCCCCATCTGTGACTACTTGCTGGTAGCTGTTTATACTGATAAGAGTTTGGGGACAAAAGGCGGGGTAAGCATGATCGTTGTGGAAAAAGATACCCCTGGCTTTAGTTGTACCAAGATGAAGAAGTTCTGCATCCGTTCCTCATCTACTGGTGAGCTTAACTTTCAGGATTGTACGGTACCAGTGGAGAATCTGATTGGCGAGGAAGGCAGAGGGTTCCATTATCTAATGGAGACACTTGACGCTGGTAGAATCTCTCACGCCGCTAGCAGTATCGGTCTGGCACAGGCGGCCTATGAGGCTAGTTTAGACTTTGCCCAACAGCGGGTACAGTTTGGCCAACCGATATACAAGTTCCAGGCTAACAGCTTTAAGATAGCTAAGATGGCAATGGAAATAGAAGCTGCTCGCTGGCTGATGTATCGTGCAGCTTGGCTATATGACCAAGGTACCCGTCGTTTTAAGGAGGCGTCAATGGCTAAGCTATTTGCCAGTGAGGTGGCTCAAAGAGTAACTAGTGATGCTATGCAGTTACACGGTGGTGTTGCCCTAATGAGTGATTCACTGGTGCAGCGTTACTTCCGTGATGCTAGGAGAAGTAGTATTACCGAAGGCACCTCCGAGATTCAATACATAGTGATCGGGCGGGCGCTTGAGACGCACTAGTTTTTGGTAGTTACTTATAAGGAAAGGGGCTACTATTATGGAAATTAAAAAGGTTGGTGTGGTTGGTTGTGGCGTAATGGGGGCCGGTATCACTCAGACCTGTGCTCAATCGGGATACCAAGTGGTAACTTCAGAAATAAATGATGAGTTGTTAAATAGGGGGTTGTCCTTAATTAACTCGTTTCTAACTAAGAATGTGGAGAAGGCTAAGATATCTCAGCAGGATAAGGATGCGATAATGGCTCGTATTAAGGGCACTACCGATACTAAAGACTTGGGTGATTGTGACTTGGTAATCGAGGCTGTTGTTGAGATTATGGATTTGAAGAAAAAGGTATTTGCCGAGTTAGATAAAATCTGTTCCAAGTATACCATATTGGCTAGTAATACATCTAGTCTGTCTATCATTGACATGGCTATAGAAACTGCCAGACCGGATAAGGTAGTAGGGTTGCATTTCTTTAACCCGGTGCCAGTAATGAGCCTAGTGGAACTGGTAAGGTCTATTGCCACTAGTGATGAGACATTTGAAGTTAGCCATAATTTCGCTGGTTCTTTAGGAAAGACGGTTGTTGTGGTTAAAGATACGCCAGGTTTTGTGGTAAATCGTCTTATGGTGCCCCAGCTACTTAATGCTGTTCGCTTACTAGAAGCGGGTACTGCTACCAGAGAGGATATTGATACTGGTATGCAGTTGGGTTTGAATCACCCCATAGGGCCACTAGCTCTATCTGACCTTGTTGGCCTCGATGTTGTCTATTTTATCGCTAAAGCAATTTATGAGGAAACCAAAGACCCACAATTTATTATACCTACCCTGATGCATAAGATGTTTGCTGCTGGTTGGCTGGGGCGTAAGACGGGTAAGGGATTTTATGAATATAAATAAGTGGTCAGTTTGGCTGAAGTTGGCTAAACCCAGTTAGGTAATTATTAAAGGGAGGAATGCTCATGTCTATTGAAGGTAAGGTAGCCTTAGTTACCGGTGGTTCAGGCGCGTTGGGTAGAGTACATAGTCTGACCCTTGCAAAAAAAGGATGCAAGGTTGCTCTTACCGGTCACAGCAAGCTAGAGAAAGCTGAAGCCGTAGCCGAGGAGATACGGGCCATGGGCGGGAAATCATTGGGGGTTAAGATGGATGTTTCCAACTTGGAGGAAGTTCAGGCCGGCTTTAAGAAAGTAGAAGAGGAGTTAGGCCCTGTTGATATCTTGGTTAATAATGCCGCTTTTGGTATAGTTCGTGCTGTCACCATAGTGAACATGGATAAGAGAGATTGGGACCGAGACTTAAATATTAATCTTACCGGGGTGTTCAATACCATTAAGTGTTGCCTTACTGGTATGCTAGGGCGAAAATGGGGCCGAATCATTAACGTTTCCTCTATCACCGGTACTATGGGTGGTGCAGGTCAGTGCAGTTACTCTGCCAGTAAGGCTGGTCTTATCGGTCTCACTAAGACGGTAGCTCTGGAGGGAGCTCGCAGTGGTGTAACCTGCAATGCGGTGGTACTGGGGGTATTCTGGGGTGGGAGCTTCTACGAGGTAGCCCCGGAATTTCGTGAGCGCATAATCAAACGACTCGCCATGCGCCGAGCTGGTGACCCGCAGGAGTTGAGTAATGTGATTACCTTCCTTGCTTCTGAGGAGTCGAGCTACGTTACTGGGGAGGCCATCGAAGTTAGTGGTGGGGCATCTCTATTTACCTTTTAGGGTAAGCGTGGGGTTTGAAACTAGGGGGGCTAACAATAGAAATAAAATGGGTTAATGAGGTGAAAGATGGTTACTGACAACAAGAACCAGATTCCAGTTATGGAAGGATTATGGGTAATGCCTTCATCTCCTGATGGGAAGCCGCAATTAATTGGCAGCAGGTGTCTCTCCTGTGGAGAGGTTGTATTTCCTAAAAATACGGTGTGCGTTAACTGTCAACATCCGACTATGGAGGAGATTAAACTAAGTCGGCGGGGAAAAATTTTTAGCTTGTCCACGGTGATGTTAGCGCCACCAAAGTATTATAGTGGCCCGGTTCCTTATGCGATAGGGTATGTGGAACTGTCAGACGGAGTTAGAATACTTACCTCATTTTCCGGTGACCCCGAGCTTCTTCAAGTAGGTATGGAGGTAGAGTTGGTTATTGAAAAAGTACATGATAATGATAACGGTAGTGAGCTTATGGGTTTCAAATTCAGACTAACTGGAGTATAAATTGCAAAAGAGAAAGAGGGGAGTAGTTCAATGAGAGAAGTGGCGGTAGCCGGTATTGGTCTGGTGAAGTTTGGTAGATATGATGGGATGAAGGGACGGCCATATAAGGATGTCGAAGAACTGGGTCGTGAAGTTGTAGTTCGGGTCTTGCAGGATGCTGATATGGAGTTTAGGGATATACAGGCGGCATTCTGCGGGAATGTTTACGCTGGGATGGCGAGTGGACACCGTGCTATCACCCTTGTCGGCATGACAGGCATACCGATAGTTAATGTAGAGAATGCTTGCTCTAGTTCAACGTCAGCCCTCCGACTAGCTTATCAAGAAGTGGCTTTTGGGCTCTATGATGCCGTTCTGGCTATGGGCTTTGAGAAAATCCCCCCCGGTTTGCTAGAGGATACCAGTCTTCCGGAATGGCAAAGATACCTGGGGGTTAACGTATTCCCAGCATGGTATGCCATGGAAGCGGTAAGATATATGGAAGATTATGGGGCCACCGAAGAGGATATTGCTAGGCTGTCAGTACTGGAACGTAATAATGCTACCCTGAATCCGAACGCAATGTTTTTTGGACAGAAGGTTACGCATGAAGAGGTTATGAATTCTCGTTATATTGCTAAACCATTACGCCTCTTGATGTGCTGCGCTAATGCTGATGGAGCATCAGCAATTATTGTTTGTAGTAAAGATAAGCTTAAGTCAAAGAACAAAACGATAACGGTAGCCGCCTCGGTTCACGCTACGGGAACATATGGTACCCATCCCCCTGGTGGTGGTAGTGTCAGAATTAAGAACCCGACCTGTACCGAGATTAGTGCAGAGAAAGCTTGGGAAGTTTCCGGATACGGTCCGCAGGATATGGACCTGTTTCAGGCATATGGAGCTATGTCATCAGGTGTAATAACGTCTACTGAGGATATGGGGTTTTGTGGGAGGGGGGAATTCCCTCGCCTGTTAAAGGATGGCGAATTTAATATCGGTGGGAGAATACCCTTAAACACAGACGGAGGACTTGTAGGGAGGGGACACCCAGTAGGAGCTACTGGGTTGGCACAGGTATGCGAAGTAGTTACGCAACTGCGAGGGGCAGCCGGGCCGAGACAGATTCCCGGAGATCCTAAAACTGGCTTGTGCCATACCGAGGGCGCTGGTCCCAATTCGGTAATTACTATCCTGAAGAGATAGCTCATACATTAGGATTGCATCAGCACTAGAAGAAACCATGTTACCCTAAATACGGATTCTCTATTTGAAAAAGGACGCCGGAGAGGAGGGGAAAAGTGGCTAAAGAGGAGTTAGAAAGAAAAAAAGAGTTCTGGACTACGGTTGGGGGAACCGTAGTTAAAAGGGTATATACCCCAGCCGATTTGGAAGAGTTTGAGTCAGATGCGTCTCTTCCTGGGGAGTATCCATTTACTCGGCATATCGGGACGACTGGCTATAGGGGTAGGCTATGGACTATTCGCCAGTATTCCGGCTTCGCCACCGTGGAGGAGACAAATAGGCGATATAAATATTTATATCAGCAAGGGAATACTGGCTTCAGCGTTGCCTTCCACTTGCCTACCCAGATAGGTTATGATTCAGATCATCCCCTAGCGGCTGGAGAGGTCGGCCGATGTGGTGTTGCCATAGATTCACTTAAAGATATGGAGAGGCTATGGGATGGTATCTCTCTGGCAGAGGTAAGTACGTCGATGACGATTAATGCCACTGCTCCAATTTTATTGGCGATGTATATTGCTGCTGCTGAAAAACAAGGGATCAGTCCAAAGGGACTCAGGGGAACCGTTCAAAATGACTTGTTGAAGGAATATGTCTCCAGAAATACTTATATCTTTGGACCAGAGCCATCAATGCGCTTGACAACCGATCTTTGTACCTACTGCACCCAGCATGTGCCACAATGGAACTCGTTAAGTATATGTAGCTATCACATGCGAGAGGCCGGAGCTACAGCCATTCAAGAAGCCGCCTTCTGTATTGCTAATGGTATTGCCTATGTGCAGGCAATGGTAAACCGAGGGATGGAGGTAGACTCCTTTGTCCAGCGGTTTTCGTTTATGTTGGCTTGTAACATAAACCTTTTGGAGGAGGTGGCTAAGTTTAGAGCCATGCGTCGGGTTTGGGCTAAGATAGTGAAGGAAAGGTTCCGCGCTCAAACCCCAAGGTCGCTGATGTTCCGATTCCATGTTCAAAACGATGGGTTCACGTCGACAGCTCAACAGCCGTTAAATAATATCATAAGGACAACCATAGAAGGATTGGCCAGCGTATTGGGAGGATGTCAGTCTCTGTGCACCACTTCCTATGACGAGGCATTAGCATTGCCCAGTGCGGAGGCGGTGCAACTGGCGATAAGGACTCAACAAATTATGGCTTATGAGAGCGGTGTTGCCGATACTGTTGACCCGCTGGGGGGTTCGTATTATATAGAGTGGCTAACGAGTAATATAGAACGAGGGATACTAGAATATGTCGATAAAATTGATGAGTTGGGCGGCGCTTTAGAGGCGATAAAGAAGGGGTATATGCAGAAAGAAATTGTGCGCTCGGCTCACGATTATCAAAGAGCGGTGGATTCCGGTGAGCAAGTGGTGGTTGGTGTTAATCAGTTTACTACTGAAGAGAAACCGGTACTAGAGTTATTAGAGATTTCGGAAGAAGTTGAAAAAAAGCAGATAGAGAGACTGAGAAGGTTAAAGCGTGAGAGGGATAGTGAAAAGGTGAGCCAGGTTCTGGATGAAGTAAGTCAGGTAGCGCAGAGTGAGGAGAATATTATGCCGGTATTGATTGAGGCAGTTAAGACGTACGCTACGGTTGGTGAAATAAGTGATATACTCCGTGATGTGTTTGGAGAGCATAAGGAACTAAGTTCCATAATATAGCTTAGGGGAAGCGATGACCTATGCATAGTAAGAAAATACGAGTATTGTTAGCGAAGCCTGGTTTGGATGGCCATGATAGGGGGGCCAAAGTGATTGCTCGGGGCCTGAGAGATGCTGGGATGGAGGTAGTTTATCTTGGATTACGCTTAACCCCGGAGCAGATTAGTGAAGCAGCTATGCAAGAAGATGTTGATGTGG
The DNA here is from genome assembly GCA_964342215.1 of uncultured Dehalococcoidales bacterium. Lineage (GTDB taxonomy): Bacteria > Chloroflexota > Dehalococcoidia > Dehalococcoidales > CAYFEZ01 > CAYFEZ01. The sequence goes on from CAYFEZ010000006.1 coordinate 13,374, forward strand.
TTGGTCTGAGTTGTCTATCCGGAGCTCATATGACGTTATTCCCCAAAACAATAGGCCTTATCAGGGAGAAGAGTAATCGGGATATTCTTTTTATCGGTGGAGGTATTATCCCAGAAAAGGATATTCCTCACCTGATGGAAGCTGGTATTACCCACGTATTTGGTCCGGGCACGCCTATCGCTGAAATTAGTAAGTTCATTAAGGCTAGCCTAGGAGTAAAGGATGATAGTAAAGATTAACCATATCGGGATTGCAGTGGAAAACATTGAAGAGGCGATCAAGATATACTGTGATGATCTTGGATTGAAAATTGAGGAAATAGAAACCAGTGGAGAACAGAGGGTTAAGGTGGCCATGATTCCAGTGGGAGAGAGTAAGCTTGAGTTACTGGAAGCAACTGATACCAGTGGGCCAATAGGCAAATTTATTGAGAAAAGAGGGGAGGGAATACATCATCTGGCTTTGGAAGTTAGTGATATTGAGGCCATGCTTGGTGTGTTAAGGGAGAAGGGGGTTCCTCTTATTGATACGGCGCCGAGGGTTGGCGCTGGAGGCACCAAGATTGCTTTTCTGCATCCGAAGGGAACCAAGGTATTGATAGAATTAGTGGAAGCTTAAATGACTGAAGACAGTCAAGTAAAAGACAGACAACTCGCTGAGTTAACGGAACGCCGAAAAAAAGTAGGGGAACTGGGGGGGAAGGAGTCGGTGGAACGGCAGAAAAAGCGGGGTAAGTTGACGGCGCGAGATCGGATAGATGTGTTATTAGATGAGGGGACATTTCACGAAGTTGGGATGTTTGCCAGAAACAGGGGGGGGGTCTCCTATGGAGAAGTATCGGCAGATGGAGTAGTTACCGGTTACGGAAAGATTGATGGTAAAAAGGTGTATATCTTCTCCCAAGACTTTACCAGTTTGGGAGGGACGGTATCTGAAATACATGCGCAAAAGATTTGCCACGTAATGGATAGTGCCCTCAGGGCAGGTTGCCCCATTATCGGGATAAATGATTCGGGTGGAGCTAGAATTCAGGATGGGGTGGAAGGTCTGGTCGGTTATGGTGAAATTTTCAGGAGAAATACCCTGGCTTCAGGAGTAATCCCCCAGATATGTGCCATCCTTGGTCCCTGTGCTGGTGGTGCCGTATACTCTCCAGCGCTGATGGACTTCATCTTTATGGCTAAAGGTATCAGCCATGCCTTTATCACCGGACCAAGGGTGGTGAAGGCAGTATTAGGACAGGAGATTAGTGAGGAGGAGTTGGGTGGGGCTACTCCAGCTCAGAGCAAGGCAGGAATTTGTTGTCGTTCGGAAAATAATGAAGAGGAGTGTCTGCAAAGTATAAAGGAGTTGCTAAGTTACCTGCCCTCGAATAATAGGGTAAAACCAGAAAGAATTGATTTGGGGGATAGTCCGGACCGTATGGATGACTCTCTATTTGGTATTGTTCCGGCGAGTCCAAGCAAAGCCTATGACATGCATAAAGTGATAGAGAGAATATTTGATCAGAGGGAGGAGAGGGAGAAAAACTATTTTGAGTTATTCCCCACTTTTGCTAATAACATTATTACCTGTTTTACCAGATTGAATGGTTGGGCGGTGGGTGTAATCGCCAATCAGCCAATGTCTAAGGCAGGATGTTTAGATATAGATTCGTGTGATAAGGCATCCCGGTTTATCAGGTTCTGTGATGCTTTCGACATTCCGATTGTTAATTTGGTTGATGTCCCAGGATACCTGCCGGGAACAGACCAGGAGTGGGGGGGGATAATCAGGCATGGGGCAAAGATGCTTTATGCCTATTCTGAGGCAACAGTGCCAAAGATAACCCTCACTATTAGGAAGGCATACGGCGGTTCTTATATTGGCATGTGTAGTAAGGAATTGGGGGCTGATTCTATGCTCTGCTGGCCCAGTACGGAACTGGCCGTCATGGGACCTGAGGGAGCGGTCCCGATAATATTCCGAAAAGAGTTGGAAAAGGCCGATAATGCAGATGAGTTTTTAGGTCAGAAAATAAGTGAGTATCGAGAGCAGTTTGCCAACCCATATCAGGCAGCCGCAAACTTACGTATTGACGATGTAATTGACCCCACCGAAACGAGACCTAAACTGATAGCCGCATTAGAGATGGCAATGGATAAAATAGAGGAAAGACCGGAGAAGAAGCACGGTATTATACCGACATAAGTGTAGCTATCGCCACCGAGGTTCCAATCTATACTATAGCGTATCCGCCGTCAACACTGATGGTCTGTCCGGTTATGAAACTAGCTCGATCTGAGCTGAAGAAGAGAACGGCATTAGCGATGTCTTCCGTTGTTCCTAAACTACGCAGGGGAATGCCTTTAGCTATTTTCCCTCTAGCTTCCGGGGTATTATAGATATGCATCATTTGTTCCGTCCACATACTTTGTGTGGTGACAACCTCTTTACTTTCGGGAAGGGTAACGCCAGGACAGATGGAGTTGACCGTTATTCCGTGGGGGCCTAGCTCCTTAGCTAAGGATTTGGCCATAGCTATGACTCCGCCTTTACAACCACTGTAGACAACCTCTCTTAACTGGCCTATTCTCGCGGCATCAGAGCCAATCATAATAATCCTGCCGTATTTGTTATCTATCATATTATCTAAAACCGCCCTAGTGCAGTAGATATCACTCCAAAAGTTGCGGGCTATCTCTTTCTCCCATTCCGCTCTTGTCTTCTCCACAAAATAGTCATCTGAGACCCAACCCACACAATTAATCAGTATATCTATCTGGCTGAATTTCTCCAGTGTTTGTCTAACCATTGCTTGCACTGAGTCCCAATCAGTTACATCTGTCTTGATAAATATCATCTCCCCGCGGCCCAAGGCATTGGCTTCCTGAGCTACGTGCTTCCCCTGAATTTCAACTATTTCGGCATTCACCACATTTGTCCCTTCTTTAACAAACCCCAACGCAATACCGCGACCGATATTGGAACCACCGCCAGTAACGACGGCTGTTTTCCCTTCGAGCCCTAGAAATCCCACCTTACATACCCCCCTTTTTATCAATCAATTTAAATTTAGCATATCACCGACCATTTACTAAGGAAAGAGAGTGATATGCTCTGTTAAGGAATTCCTCATCGTTTTTTATGTACCCAGTCGTGGCTTTGTGTCTGATAGTATACTAATAAATAAGAAACGGTAGCAACGTAAGGGGTATTTCTCATCAGAGATTCCATATTTCTGAGACCACAGAAGATATGCTTTCGGGGGTGGTGACGCACTTTTCCCCCTACTCCACCTATCCGCCATTAGGGACTAGTTATGGTGTAGTACTGGTTTAGCTGTCAGCACAGTCTGGATTGATAAATCCCTTTTAAGCCAGTTTTCGCCACTTCTTTAATTATCTCATCCTTTTCTTCTCGGTAGACTTTCAAATCCATCAATATTTCGGGCTCTATCAGTCCGTATCCTCTTTTCAACCCTTCCTCGTCCCTCATTTTTTGTCCGACATAGTCAATAAAGGCGCCCGCCATCAGGGTTTTGGGTAGTTCTAGGGAACTTTGTCCTAGACCACACCTCACTGCGTTATATCCGGCCAAGTCACCGGTAACTATAGCACTGGTAAGACATACTTGCGGCCCACTCTTGTGCCCGGCACAGAACAAGTTATCGAATCCATCTGCCTTTAAAGAGTTATCGCGGAGGGCCATTGTTGTCCATGAAACCAGATGGCCTAATGCTCCGGCTGTCGGTTGCATAATGAATGAGTCCTCAAGTCCGGGGAAACTTCTTAAGGAGCCAGCCCACATTGGCGACCCCAGTGCGGTTACTTTGATAAATCCACCTATATCCAAGAGAATGACATTCTTGGTATGGATATTTTCTCGGAACATTAGAGGGGCTCCGGCTCTCTTCATTCTATCCTCGTCCAGAACAGCATCAGGAGGAACTGGTATTGACACATGACCATTTTCGGCTAGTTCTTGCTGGATTTCTGTTGATAAGCTGACTATAGGCACTAACACCGAGGTACCGATTACCCCGGGTTTTCCATAAGCAGTGACACGGGCCACGGTTCCCATTTTCTTTTCGACTATACCTCCGGGCGGGCCGAATTTCGGGCACCGATAGATACATTCTACGCACCCTCGGCCGAATTCATCACAATCGGTAGGTC
>CAYFEZ010000007.1:0-16385 GCA_964342215.1 uncultured Dehalococcoidales bacterium
GTTGTTGTGGGATAGAGTTCCTCCTGAAACGGATGCTTTTTCTCCCGAGAATTTACTCTTGGTTGGTGCTGGTCTTCTCACTGGCACCATGGTCCCTGGTGCTAATCGTATATGTATTACCTATAAGTCTCCGGTAACGGGTCTTCATTGCTTCTCTTCCATGGGAGGATTTTGGGGAGCAGAACTTAAACATGCCGGTTATGATACTATAATTATATCCGGAAAATCTCCTACTCCGGTGTTTCTTTGGATTAATAATGACCATGTGGAGTTACGTGATGCCGGTCATCTTTGGGGAAAAGGTACGCATAAAACTCAAATGATAATTCGAGACGAGATGAAGATAGATAAAGCTCAAATCATGTGCATTGGGCCAGCCGGTGAAAATAAAGTTTATCATGCCAGTATCGAGCATGCTGTTGGAGCTAGTGCTAGTCGGGGTGGTGCTGGTGCGGTTGCCGGAGATAAGAATTTGAAGGCTATAGCGGTATATGGGACACAGGATATCGGTGTCGCCAATCCTTCTAAGCTGATTGACTTATGCGAACACATGCTTTCCAGGACAGGTATGGTAAGGACTAAAATCTTTGAGCAAAGTGCGTTTACTATTATTCAATTCCTTCTCCGTATAGGTGCATATGGGAATTTTAGTAGAATTATTTCTCCGAAGATCCAACAGCAAATTCTGGATATGGGATTGAGAGCTCAGGATTTTATTGAAAAGAAAAGGGCAAGAGAGGTAGGATGCTACAATTGTATGCTGAGATGTAAGCATTTGTACCGTACTTCTAATGGTGAATACACCTGTATGAAATGCGCCGACTGGTATACGCCTATGGTCGCTACTCAAGTGCTTGATCCTGAATTCGCGGTACAATATACATATTTATGTGAGCAATACGGATTAGATATTATAACGACCGCGAATTGTATTGCTTTTGCCATAGACCTTTATCAGAAGGGCATACTGACGAAAACAGACACTGATGGAATGCATTTAGAATGGGGAAACAGTGATATCACCTTTTCGTTGGTAGAAAAAATCGCTCGACGGGAAGGGATTGGAGACGTACTCGCCAACGGTAATTACCGAGCTGCCAAACAGATTGGTAAAGGTTCGGAAGAATACGCTATTCATACTAAGAAATTGGACGCGCGCTTAGTTGATGGCTTTTATCGTGCTCATATATGTTTGATTGATGCCATAAATGAAAAGGGAGATCCTTCTAAGCTTGATAATACCATATATAGTGGCATCTTTCCCCTTTCTAGAGAGGAGAAGGAAGCGTACCTCAGAGATGGTTGGTTTCCTTACCCCAAGGAGTTTAACCAATACCTTTTGGCTGACGTTGACTATAGCGGTGCTGATTATAATGCGGATGCGCAGATGACCGCTTATGATACGGACCAGTATACGCTTGCAGATGTCACTGGAATCTGCTACTACTGGATGATGTTCTGGAGATACCCAGTAGTTGATAGTCGTGATTTAGTAGCTCGCTTAATCTCAGCCGCTACTGGAATAGAAATAGGCGATGTTGAAGCCACGAAAATAACTCAACGGATAGCAAACCTTATTAGAGGTTATAATGTAAGGGACGGATTAAGAAGAAAGGATGATTGGGTACCGAAGATGGTTTTTGAAAGGCCGGTACAGCCAAAGGAAAAGTTTATCCGGGGCTTCTATGAACCAAACGCCCCCCAACGTCAGCAGATTGATTCCCAGTTTCTTGATAAGCGAATTAGTGCGTTTTATAATTTAAGGGGATGGGATAACGACGGTATTCCTACCAAAGAAACTTTGAAAAAATACGATTTGGATTATATTAGGCAGGATCTACAACAGAGAAAGATCATAATCAATTAGAAGTACCTCCGTCGTATCATCCGTTATTCTAAGTACTCCTCTTTACCCAAACCCACTTTATGTAGGTATATAGTGGGATAGTGGTGTAAGTAAGTGTCTCGGATAACTAACACGTTAGTAATTAGGGCATATCTTCCTTCGCATTTCTCGTTCCTCGTACCATTAAAGTGAAGTAGTCGCGTAGGTATGTTTTCTTGGTCTCCAATTACTAATGCTAAGACTTGCTCCCTTTACCATTTTGGGCCTCTGGTTGTTACTGGCTTACCTCTCTCCATAAAGTTTTATATCGATTATTTTAATGTTGACAAACTTGCAGTCTGGGAGCATAATAGGCCCTACATTGCCATTCATAGCAATGCTTACGATTGGACGGGAGAATGTGTTTATACAGCTAAGTTTGGCGAGTAAAAGGGAGGTGGTATGGAGTAAAACAAACAGACGACTATGGTAATTTCAGATAGGTAGTAATAGACAGGGAGGATAAAACAATGAAAAAGATAATATATTGCATGTTAGCAATCGCCTTGACGGCTAGCTTGATCGTAGGCTGTTCGGCCCCTCAACAAGGAGCAACGGGCGCAAAGGGAGCAGCGGGAGAAAAGGGAGCAACGGGAGCAGCGGGAGCAGCGGGAGAAACGGGAGCAACGGGAGCAACGGGAGCAAAAGGAGCTCCGGGAGCTCCGGCCCCACCGCCTGAGCCGGTGACAGTAACTCTTCGTGCTACGTCATACTATGCCGAGGATCAGCCAGGAAATGATGGCTTATGGATGCTTGCTGATGCCCTATTTGAAGCTTCGGATGGACACATTATTATAGAATGGGTAGGTGGACCGGAAGCAGTTCCTTCTCGGGAACAGCACGAGGCAGCTAGGCTTGGTGTGGTCGATATCGCGCTCACAACAGTTAACAACTATTTGCCGGAGAAGGATGTTTTCCCTATTTCGGAGATCAGTCCTACGGAGGAACGAGAGGTAGGATTTTACGACCTCATGGTGTCTCGCCATAAGGATTTCGGGCTTTTCTATATGGGTCGGGCATTATCTAATGCCCCGTTTAATATTATTACCAATCAAAAAGTTGGGACGCTTGATGATTTTGCAGGTGTAAAATACCGTGGTAGTCGTATTTACATACCCTTAATGGATGCCCTAGGTATGGTTCCCGTCATGCTGGGATTTAGGGAGGTATATTCTGGAATGGACCAGGCTTTGGTGGAGGGATTTATATTTGTCCCCTCAAGCGTATTGTCAAATAGCCTGTATGAAGTCTCAGATTACTATGTTATGCCTGGATTTTGGAATGCAACTGGTATCGTATTCGTTATGGGGTTGGGAAAGTGGAATAGCATTCCCGAGGACCTCCAACAAATAATTATAGATGTCATGACTGATGTTGAGCCGCAGTTAGCAGCTCATCACGGTGAACTGAATGCTGCCGCTTATCTGAAGTTACAGGAACATGGGATGGAAGAAATCGAATTATCAGCGGTTGATTCGGAGAGACTTCTCGAATTGGCTAATGAGGTCAAGTGGACGGAGGTGGAGGCGGCTGTAAGCCCCTTCCTATATTCCCAATATACAAAAATGCTGACTCAGCCTTAACAGTAGAATGCGGGAGCAATTACTTTGAGCTGTTTTTGCTGATAGCTGATTAGGTTATTGTTAATAATCCCAAGACTACCCGGTCAGAGGGGGGTATCCCCCCCCCTCTGGTGGGGTTTTGTTGTATATGCGCACGTAATAAGAGACAAAAGAGCCAAAAAATATGAGAAGGATTCCTTAGTATGAAGCAATGGGCAAAGATTACTACTTTTTTTGACTATAGTATTAACCTTTTGGCACGTTTATCAATTGTCATCATCGTTGCTGCTTGGGTGTCCGTTCTCATTGAGATTGTTATGAGGTACATGCTAAACAAGCCGCAGGCGTGGGTGGTGGAATTTACGGAGCTAAGTCTGGTGAGTATTACCTTTTTGGCGGCTGCCTGGGGACTTAAGGAAGAGGGACACGTAAAAATGGATTTGGTGATTAGTCGTTTGGATCCAAAATATCAGGGACTTGTTAACGGTATCACCTCCATCTTGGGGGCGGTGTTGTGCCTGGCCATCATATGCTGGACAGTAGTAACTGCTTGGGACTATACACAAAGGGGTGTTACTCATATTGAAATGTTACAACTTCCTAAAGGACCTCTTCTGTTCATCATTCCTTTCGGGTTCTTTCTCCTCTTCATTCAGTTTTTGAGAAGAAGCCGGGAGCATCTAAGAAAAGTGAGGGTATTACATGACATGGATCCTAACCTGCATTAGCGAAAGAGACTGTAATCATAAGTCTACAAAAGGGTTTAAAAAATGGAATGGTGGTTAGTTCTTATATGCATCCTTGGTAGCCTGATAGTGCTGATGGCAACAGGAATGCCAGTTGCCTTCTGTTTCTTGCTTGTGAATATGATAGGGGTGTATCTATTGATGGGTGGTGAGGCGGGCTTACGCATTATTGCTCTTAGTATGTTTGAATCTGTGGCATTATTTACCTTGGTAGCTGTGGTCATGTTTATGCTCATGGGTCAAATTATGTTTCATTCAGGGATGGCCATCAACATGATTGATACACTGGATAAACTTCTAGGACGAATGCCTGGCAGGTTAGGAGTGTTAGCTGTAGCTGGAGGGACTCTAATGGCAACCCTGAGTGGTGCTTCTATGGCTACTACTGCTGTCTTAGGATCACAACTGGTACCGGAGATGGAAAGACGGGGCTACAAAAAACCGATGAGTCTGGGACCTATTCTTGGTAGCGGCGGCTTGTCTATCATGATTCCTCCTAGTGGTCAAGCGGTTATTTTGTCGGCTTTAGCTGGTATTTCTGTAGCGGGTGTTTTGATTGGTGGTATTGTTCCTGGAGTACTGATGGCTTTCTTCTATTCCGGCTATATCGTGCTTAGGTGTTGGCTCCAACCCTCCATTGCTCCTTCATATAAGGTGGTGTCTATTCCCATATCCGAGAAGTTAATTACTACGGTAAAATACGTACTACCTCTTGGGTTTATTGTGTTTATGGTCATAGGGATTATCTTCTTGGGTGTTGCCACCCCATCTGAAGCAGCTGCCACTGGTGTTGCTGGTACCTTAATTCTAGTCGCCTGTTATAAGAAGCTTAATCGTCAGGTGATCAAGAAATCCCTGTGGAGTACGCTTAGAACTGTCATCATGGTACTCTTTATCTTTGCCGCATCGAAGACTTTTAGTGAACTCATGGCTTTTTCTGGTGCTAGCCGAGGCCTAGTTGGTTGGATAGCTTCTTTACAGATATCCCCAATCCAAGTGGTTATCGGGATGATGGTTACTATTTTAGTTCTTGGTATGTTTATGAGTACGGTTACCATTATGATGATTTCCCTACCTATATTTATGCCAGTCATCAATAATATGGATTTTAACCCCATATGGTTCGGGTTGTTGGTGCTTCTTGCCGTAGAGATGTCAGTGACATCACCACCTTTTGGTTTGACATTATTTGTAATGAAGGGAGTAGCTCCTGCTGATACAACTATGGGAGATGTATATCGATCCGCGCTGCCTTTCCTCGGCTGTGATTTGATTGTAATGGCACTGATAATAGCTTTTCCTGCAATGCCACTGTGGTTGCCTAGTCTAATGCGGGGTTAATAAGGAGTATTAAAGGGAATAGTGATTCAGTTACTAGGCATTACTGGGTCTTTTGGAGTTATCTATGGTATCAGTTTATTCGCGGTTCTTGCATTCTTTGATAATGTTGAAACCTGTTTCGCAATTTCGGATGTGGGGAGTTGACTATTAGATGTGAGACGGAACCGCAGATCGAGGAAATGTAAGGAAATGGAGAGCTTTGTTTTAATCATAAAGAACCTGGTGCCGGGGTAAGTAGTGGTTTATTTAAGAAAGACGGTATAACAGCTGCTCCTCGCACAGTAGTAACGGTGTTAGCGTTGGCTAATTCATACATGGGTAATTTATTTGTTTGATCCGGAGATACTACACATAGTAGTGATGGGTTCTAGTTTTACTGGTCAACGAAACGCTATTTCATTCGGTTCCATTTCTTTCGACAGTACCTGTTCATACAAACCATATAATTTTTTGCAATTCTATACGTCATAATCGTTAGTAACATGATGATCCAGCGACGTCTATTTGTAAAGCGAACTTAGCCATGGTAAGGAGTCAACAGCTGCTATGTGGATTGCGTTTGAAGGGCAATCCATCGCGCACCAAAAACACGAGCTGCAATCATCGGGATATGCAATAGATAGAATTCCATCTGTGTCAAAGCGCAATACTTCCTGCGGGCAACTATCTACACAAATTCCACACTCTGTTCCTTTACACTTGTCGAAGTTAATATTTTCTATAGACACATATTCACCTTCTTGTTTTGTAGTTCCAAGCGGATTATGCTAACCAGCCTTTTACCGAGCTAAAGCTCAATCCATAACTATCTATGCCGTTGGATCTTGTGTGCTAAAGCATACTTGAGCTGGAACCATAACACGATCCCTAGGAAAGTGCTGATATTGGTCGATAGGAATTGGATCAGTCCTTACTGTTATCTTGCCACTGCCCTGTTTAAAGATGAGCCACTTTAACCAGTTGATGTCGTCACGGTATGGGTAATCTTCCCGATAATGGTGCGATCGGCTTTCCTTACGTTCTAGGGAGGCAAGTTGGGATAGTCGAGATACTTGCAGATAATTCCGAACCGTGTTGGCTTTTACCAAGCCATGGGGGTCGGCTGCCGAGACTCGAGGTAGCATCTCGACCTCAATTCGGTCTAACTCTGCAAGAGCCTCCATTATTCGGAGTTTATGTTTGTACAGACTGTATCGATGAGGTAACGTTTTAGAAGCTATAGCATGATACACTTGCGTAGCGGATATATTAGTATCACGCCTAAGTGGAGCTTTTATATCCTGGAATAGTTGACGTATACTAGTGTGAGAGATAGTAGCTTCCTGTCGCTTTAGAGCCTCTTGGCCAGCACTCTCGCCTGCGCGATAACCGAATACATTACAGGCCGCTTGAGCTACACCTGCGAAGACCTCGCCGGCACCGGCGTTAGCACTAACTCCAGACGCAAACAATCCAGGAATACTTGTTTCGCCATCAATTGTGGAATCAATTCCGCCGTTTCCATGTGGGCTGAACCAGTCAACTATTAATTTGAATTCTACTGGTTGTTTAAGTATATTGATACCTGCCTTATCTAGGATAGCCATCATTTCAGGGGCACTGCGCCGCATCATTTGCTCCATATCATGGCTCCAGTGACGCATATCAAAAAATAACGGTCCGTGTCCGTCTAGGATTTCTCGGGCACACGCTAAGCCTAAATGAGTAAATCCGGATCCTTGTTCCATCCGGTTGGGAAAATAGTTCCCGATGAAACGCTCACCCAGTGCGTTAATAAAATGCGCACCATGGTTCTGGAATTGAGCTAAACTGCGTATTAGAACATTCGACGGTGGCTTCAGCATAGCCATGAAATTTACCATTGAGGCGAATTCCATATTGGTTATTTCGGCGCCTGCTCTAAAAGCCATAGCATGCCCGTCACCAGTCATATTACTAGAGCGAGCGTGTATTACCGAGCTTATTGGTCCGGTTGCTATGACAACAGCCCTCGCCTTGAAAATAAAGCATTGGCCATCGACTATATTAAAACCGACTGCACCAGTGACCCGTCCGCTAGTGGGATATTCACCATCCGATGTAAGAAGTTCTGTTATCATGATTCGTGGTACTAGCTTAACCCCTTGGCTGATAAGCTGTTTCCGCACGTGGTCCATCCAAAAACGCTCCCCAAAGACGGCGCTTTTACAGGCTTCCATCATACCGCGGCAGCGTTCGCTAAGCAGGTTGCCTTGACTATCTTTGATAAAAGTCACCCCCCATTCCTCTAACTCGCGTAGCCGCTTAGGTTGCTCACAAAATAGTGTCTTAAACCAAGTCTCGTTCGCTGTATATTCCGAGAATTCTACAGATTCTCTGACCCAATCATCAAGGCTTTCTTGAGGAGTAGGGGCTAGAATAATATGACAAGGAATTGTGTTCCCGGTACGCCCCACTATTCCCTTGTCCACTAAGACTACATTTTGGGTGAAATCTTTTGCCCTGAGAGCAGCTCGACATCCACCTAGTCCGCCTCCAATAACAAGCACATCACTCTCTATCATTGTGTTTACTGATCCATTACAGACGGTTCCCATATACTCTATTTCCTCTTAGGGGCTAAACAAATAACAAACTTTGACTATAAGATTATTCAAGATTGCCCGGACAAACTAACGGCTATACGGTATGTGGCTATAAATAATGATACATCAGGCTGGGTAACAAAGCAATGCGGAGTGGAATACGTATTGTTTTAGTGGTAGTTGCCTTCCCTCTAATCTCCTTACATAGAATCTTAACAACATCGATGCGTCAAGATCTGAGTTAATGGGACAACTACTCAGTGCACGTAGCAATATGAGTCCCTTGGCCTCATCGGATCAATCGGCGGGATTGTTTCCATGGGTCACCAGATAGGGGGGGTTGCTACCTATATAGCAGGGTATATTACCAATAATAATGGCAACTATTACGGGGTATTTCGACCCGCAGCCTTTATGCATTTCATGGCTTCTTTGTCTGCCAGGCTTTTCAGCAAGAAGACAATTGGAATCATTGGTTGGTTTGTCACAATCATCACGGGTTATTATCATTGTGAGGCGTATTGACATTATTCGGTAGTATGTTATAATCCTAGTTATTTAAAATCTATGGTAATGTATTGGTGGGAACGCTTGATGAGAATGCTCCAGTAGTCGTTTATGGAGGTAATAGATGAGGTAATTCATGATAATTGCACAGGTAAGAATCTAATAGGAGGGTTCATTTTGAGTAAAAAAATAATATTAGTGTCAGTAAGTGTTCTCTGCTTGGTACTAATGCTGGCAGTAGTACTTATGACAGGTGCTTGTAAAGCACCTGAGGCAAAAGTCGTCGAGCCGGAAGCGCCGGAAGTAATCGAGGTAAGGGGTATACACCCCTTCCCGTACGATCATCTCCTAAGCTGGACCTATAGGGAAATCGGCGACCGAATCAATGAAATGGGACAGGGACGCCTTATATTTACGGATTTAGGTGGTGGCGAAGTCGCACCGGCCTTTGAACAATTGAAACTTGTCATGGCCGGGACTGCGGATCTGATTGAGACGGCTACTGCTTACGCTGCGTCTGATTTTTATGAGGCACTTCCACTAGATCCGGGGCTTGCCGGGCCAACCGGAACTGAGGTACGCGAGGCTGGAATGATTGATGCGCTTGATAGGATGGCTCGAGAACAGATTGGAGTCGGTTTCCTTGCTTCAAATGGGTTCTTCAATTTTAACGCATACACGACCACGCCTGTTACGACGCTGGCTGACTTTGAAGGTATGAAAATGAGGAGTGTAGGTACCTATGACTTTCTGGCAAAGCAAATTGGTATTGCTAGTGTCATTGTTTCTCCTGGAGAAGTCTATACCGCTCTGGAAACGGGAATAGTTGAAGGTGTATTCTGGCCAGGCCGGGGCATAGTTGACTATGGCTGGGAACCGTTCTTAAAATACCAGGTGTATCCGGATTTCTGGCGTTGTAGTGGTATGGGGACATATGTAAATGCAGAATGGTTTGATGGTCTACCGGAGTGGGCCAGGGACATAGTAACTGCGGCTGTACTATCGGTAGAGAGGGATGGGGTTGCAATTGCCTGGGAACAGACGGCAGTGGAAACCCGCCAGTTGAGAGAGAAAGGTATTGAGGCGATAACAATAGACGAAGCTTCTTGGTGGGAGATCCAGCAAATCATCTATGAACAAACGAATAAAGCTCTCCGAGATAATGCTCCTGCGAACGCCGAAGAAATAATACATTATATGGATCTGTTCTACCCACCCGATGAAGTATGGTACCCCCCGTTTGATTGGCGGTAAGGTTCAGGGTAGCACTGGTTATACTTAAAGAAGTTCCTGACCCCCTCCTGGCGAAACCGAGCGATAGGGGGTCAGGTTCGGTATTGGGAAAGGACAGTGTCAGTGTATAATCGGATCGACCGCGTGTTCAGTTATGTGCTTATAGGTTTTGCCTGTGCTGGCGGTGTTGTTCTTATTTACGTAATGATAACCGTGGGCTTTGAAGTAGTCATGAGATACTTCCTTAACCGCCCTACTAATTGGGTGGTTGACTTTACCGAGTATAGCCTTATTTTCCTTGCTTTCCTAGGTGCGGCTTGGGTGCTGGCAGGGGAACGACACACAAAGATTGAGATTTTGCTTGAACGGTTACCTGTTAATGTACAACGAAGACTAAATACCGGTATGTCTGTAGTCGGAGCTTTCTTTTGCGGTATATTTTTCTGGTATTGCTTACAGATAACTGTGGAAGCCATTGAACTAGGAAAACTTTTTTTTAAGTCCATAGTCTTCCCTCAGTGGCCGATCTGGACGGTCATGACAATGGGTAGTCTTCTCCTTACTCTTCAGTTCCTCCGCAGAACCTGGTATTACGCTAGGGATAGAACAGGAGTTTAAGGAAGTGATTTTGAGACGAGGATTATCATATCGTGGCTAATGACAAGGCGTGAATATGGAATGGTGGATAGTTCTAATCATCATTACCGGGTTCCTGCTAGGTTTGTTCCTTACTGGTTTACCAGTGGCTTTTGCTTTTCTAACCCTTAATATTGTTGGTGTCTACATCTGGATGGGGGGGGGTAAAGCGCTTCACCTAGTAGCAGCAATAGTGCCGTCAAACATTGGTGTTTTTAGTATGGTGGCGGTGCCTCTTTTCATCTTGATGGGAGAGATACTGTTTCAGACGGGACTGGCTGGGATAATGGTGACCGCAGTGGGAAAATGGGTTGGACGTGTCCGTGGTAGTCTGAGTATAGTCGCTGTGGTTGCTGGTGTAGTATTTGGTATGATGAGCGGTTCTAGTATGAGTGGTGTTGCTGTGCTCGGGTCAACCTTAGTACCCGAAATGAGGAGCCGGGGTTACAGTAAGGAAATGAGTATTGGCCCTATTTTAGGTGCTGGTGGATTGGCCATGATTATACCCCCTAGCATGCTGGCTGTGCTGGTGGCTATATTGGCCAAGGTGCCTGTAGGTGACACCTTGATTGGTGGTATCATTCCCGGGCTTATACTTGCCGGGCTTTATGCCACTTATATCCTAGTGCGGGGACAATTACAGCCTCATCTTGCCCCGGCATTTGCCCCTGAACGGGTTACCCGTGGGGATAAGATTAAATCTTTATCGGTCATATTTCCCGTTGCCACCATCGTCTTTCTAGTGCTCGGTCTCATATTTTTAGGTGTTACCACTCCTTCCGAAGCCGCCGCTACCGGAGCTATTGGGGCCTTTCTTTTAGCCTTTATCTATCGTAAATTATCCTGGCAGACAATAAAGAAGTCAATATCGGAAACAGTGTCAATAACCGCCATGGTGTTTATGATTATCATGGGATCGCTGACCTTCAGCCAGTTACTTGCCTACACTGGTTCAACGGCGGCGTTGGTGCGTATAGCGGTGGAACTCCCTGTTCCTCCCCTCGTGGTCGTAATGTTAATGCAGTTTGTACTCATTGTCTTGGGATGTTTCGTGGACGCTATATCCATGATGATGATTACCATTCCCATCTACCTACCAGTCATTCATGCTTTTGGTCTTAACCCACTATGGTTTATTGTCATGATGCTGGTGAATATGGAGATGGGGGGCATCTCTCCTCCCTTCGGGTTATTGAACTTTGTCATGAAGGGTATTGTCCCTGATGCCACCATGTCCGACATCATTTTAGCCGGTATACCCTTCTTCCTGATGGGAGTCGTCACTCTTGTGATAATGCTTTTTTACCCTGACGTGGTTACTTGGCTACCTGGGCTTATGAATTGACTAAAACAGGATTGTTACTTAAAGTAATTATTGTTCAGTACTGCCGGTATTACCGATAATCCCGAGGTTGTAGCGGCTGTTGTACCCATATGTTTTTCTGCATTACAGAAAGCAAGAGTCTTTTTGTTGACGATATGGAGGAAAGTGGACAATGGGTCTGTACGGTTGTAATTCTATGTTTTGGTGTTATAAGAATCGGCACTGGTAGGATAGGCCAAATTCAGACGGTAATATGTGTGATAAAGTAAGGATTGCCGCAGTCCAGACAGACCCCCGGATAATGGGCACGGAAGAGAACCTTGATAAGGTGCTCCTTCAAATAAGGAATGCTGCCAACAACGGGGTTGACTTGGTAGTGTTTCCAGAGTGTGCCTTAAGTGGTTACGTATTTGCGAGTCGAGAAGAGGCTATGCCGTTCATGGATACCATTCCAGGGCAAAATACTGACACACTGATAACTTGTTGTAATGAGCTTGGTGTTCATATCATCATCGGTCTTCTAGAATCTGATGCTGACAGATGCTACAATGCAGCAGTTTTGATAGGGCCACAAGGATTAGTTGGGAAATACAGAAAGAACCACCTGCCATTCTTGGGTATCGACCGTTTTATTGACCCCGGAGACAACCCTTTCCAAGTGTATGAAACTCCGATAGGTAGAATCGGTATGCATATTTGTTATGATTGCACTTTTCCAGAGAGTGCTCGGGTCATGGCTTTATTGGGGGTAGATATTATAGCTCTGCTTGCCAATTTTCCGGAAGGTCGGGAAAATGTTATTAAGTACGTAATTAATACCAGGGCTTACGAGAATAAAGTACACCTTGTGGCCGCAAACCGTGTCGGGAGGGAACGAGGGACTAGGTTCATCGGCAGCAGTAAAATTGTCAACGCCTGGGGTGACACGCTTGTCCAGGCCACCAGAGACGATGAGCAAATAATTAGAGCTGAAGTTAGTCTGGCGGAGGCAAGGCAAAAACGTATTGTTTTTGAAGCTGGTAAGTTCGAAATAGACCGCCTTCGTGATCGGCGTCCAGAATTATATCGTGAAATCACCAGGATCGCAAGAGCTGAGTAGTGTGGAAGGATAACCCATAGTTTCTATGGATGTAGGGATATATACCGAGGATGTAAAATGAATTGTTACGCATCGGACGGAAAATACACAGCAAATGTCTGAGTCGTAATCTTTCCATTACGGGCAATATTTGTACCTGACCCAAATGAAACAAATGGTTCTGTCTTCCGGAGGATATGAGCAACCTCTTCTTCAACCTTATGTTGCATACTTTCACTAGGTTTAACGGCTGCCATAGGCATGTTGCTAATGAATGGTCTCCACGAATGACTTTATTTAGTGTACTCTACATACCCTACACGGAGATACAGAGTGGGTTACGGTCTCCCCGGTCGGTTGAAACCCATGGCGGCTACTAATGCTAGTTCTGGAAAGACAGCTAGATAAGTGTTAGGTCCTGGAATTACTATAACTATGTAACACATATTATTTATAACTATTATGAGGAACAATGATTCGGTATAGTGGATAATTTATAGAAAAATCATAGAAATAACTAACCAATAGTTAAACATTTATGAAGTTTCAGTATCTAAATGAATGACTAAGGAAAGCAATATAGAGGCTAAAATGAATGATCAAACCTGGCTTTGAATTGTTACGTTTTATATGGGTAGTCTCCCTTTAAGGACATATTGCCGCAAAAATTTAGCATTAGATATCTTGGAAAAGGGCTATCTTTATCCGGATGGACGGTGAGGCGTCGTTATGTTAAGTAGACTAAGCCCCACCGGTTACCATTCCCCCTTGTACTCGGATGTTAACAATGCAGGAAGAAGATGAACAATTCAACGTGGGTGTTTTATAACATTGCTAAAGAGCAGGTATTGATTGAGCGTTGGCAGAAAGAGTACAATTAGGTGTTTCTTCCTCGTTCCTCTGGCTACCATCTACTTAATTTTAGACTAAAATAACGTATCTTACTAACAATTTATATTAATTGTGGTGGTAGGTAAATATTTAAAGAAAGCATGTAACATATGGCTGAATAAGTTTGGCGGAGATGTGAAAATGATGTTTGATGCAAAAAAAGGTGATTGGGTTCAGATTTATCGTGTTGTGTTACAACCTGACCAAAGGGCCCCACAGGTTCCCGAGGATACAAAAAAATTACCTGTAACAGTGCAGGTCAAAGGTTTCCTGGCGCAGGATGCAAATTTGGGAGATACAGTAATCATAAATACTGTAATTGGTAGAACTATTCGTGGCGAACTGATTGCGGTTAATCCAGGTTATGATCATAGTTTTGGCCCACCGCCAGACCGGGTTATGAATATTGGGGGCAAACTTAGGAGGATGCTGACTGATGGAAGCTGATTGGAGTTACGCTTCAGTAATGGATAGAAAGGCCCAGATTATGCAAAAGGCCATCGGGCTAGATTACGAAGATCTTATACTGAGTCCTATTGCGTTCGATTATGAGAGGATGATGAAACAGGTTGGTTATGATATAGGGGAGATACTGAGCATTCAGAGGGAAACCAGTGTTGGAAAGACCCCTATGCTGGAACTGCACAATATTACCGCTTTAGGGCGTAAGTTAGCTCCCAGCGGAAAGGGGGCAAGGATATTGGTTAAAGATGAGGCTGCTAATCCTTCAGGAAGCTTCAAAGACCGTCGGGCGTCGTTATCAGTCTATGTCGCTAAACGAAATGGTTTTCCCGGAGTAATTGCGGCTACCAGTGGTAACTACGGTGCGGCGGTTGCCTCTCAGGCCGCCATACGGGGCTTAAAATGTATAATTATACAAGAAGTGTATGACGGTCGAGGCGTTGGTCAGCCGGAGATTCTCGAGAAGAGTCGAAAGTGCGAAGCGTATGGGGCTGAGGTACATCAGCTATCTGTTGGTCCGGAACTTTTTTATGTCCTTCTGTGCTTACTTGAGGAAACAGGTTTTTTTAACGCCTCGTTAACTACCCCATTTGCAATTGCTGGTATTGAAACTTTAGGGTTCGAGGTAGGTATAGAGGTTAAGAAACAGGAAGGGCGTGAACCTACTGCGGTTGTTATAGCTCATGCTGGAGGGGGTAATCTAACAGGGACAGCACGTGGTCTGTTGAAAGGACATTGTCCCGGTACCGAGATTATAGGGGCTAGCGTGGACCTCACCGGTCTACATATGGCGAGTGATTTTGATTTCAACAGGAAGTCGTTTACTACTGCACACACCGGGTTTGCGGTCCCTTCTACAACATGGCCAGATAGGGCAGATGTACCTAGAAGCGCCTGTCGCCCTTTACGTTATATGGATCGTTTCGTAACTGTTAAACAGGGGGATGTATTTTACATGACCGAGATGCTGGCGCAACTTGAAGGACTAGAAAAGGGGCCGGCAGGTAATACATCGTTGGCGGCTGCCTTTGCTATTGCTCAGGAAATGGATGAAGACGCTATAGTTGTGGTACAGGAAACTGAATATACCGGTGCGGGAAAACATCCGTGGGCACAACTTAATTTTGCCTTCAAAAATGGCATAGAGATAAAATATGGTGATCCTCAGGAGGAAATTGCGGGAAAAAATATAATTTTACCGGATCATCCACGGCAGATCCAGGCTAAGGAGGTTTCTTTAGAGAAGATGCGGCAGTCGTATCTCAAAAACGTAATTACTAATCTTACAGGTAAGAGTATTAGTGAAACTGACGTTAATTATTTGGTGGAAGAGACCAAGAGTGGCCAGCATTTCGTTACAAATGTACTGGCTGAATCAGGTATAAGCATAGCTTCAAGGTAATAGAGATTAGGCAACAGTGACAAATGGTAATATGCGGTAAGAATGAAATACCAGCCTCATTGGGGTGGGCTGAAATAGATCTCAGTGCGTTGACTCATAACGTGAGAGTGATACGGCAATATTTACAACCGTATACTCAACTTGCGGCTGTGGTCAAGAAAAATGCCTATGGACATGGGTTGCTGCCGGTTGCCCGTACTATGGTGTCTGCCGGCGTTAATTACCTCGGGGTATACTCCTTGGAGGAAGGTCTGGAACTACGACAGGCTAACATTACTATTCCTATACTGGTGTTTGGTTTTATTTCTCCTGATGCAGCAAAAATTGTCATTCGTGCTCATATAACACCAACAGTAATGGAACCTAAGTTAGCTGTTTCTCTTAACGATGCCGCCGTTGAACTGGATACTATAGTTAAGGTACATTTGAAGGTGGATAGCGGGCTGAACCGATCTGGACTGACACTCGAGGAAACCCATAACTTGTTCACTTTACTTTTAAGTCTTGACCGCCTTAAGGTAGAAGGACTGTACACGCATTTTTCATCAGCAGATGAGATAGATAACACACCAACCCAAACTCAGCTCAAGCGATTTCTCAATCTGGCTAGAAATCATCCTTTAGTTGAGCTCCTGCATACAGCTAATAGTGCTGCTACACTTAGGTACCCAAATACACATTTAGATCTTGTTCGGGTAGGGATTGCCTTATACGGCCTCTACCCGTCTTCGTCTATGAAAAGGAGTATCCCCTT
>CAYFEZ010000008.1:0-15495 GCA_964342215.1 uncultured Dehalococcoidales bacterium
TATCGTGCCGGTGCCGATACCAGCCAATACAATGCCGGTCATCATGCCCCTTTTCTTAGTAAACCATCTGGTTATCGTTGATAACGGGGGGAGAAAACTACCGCTGAAACCGATACCCATTATTAACCCGTAAAACAGATATAACTGCCAGACGGCAGTTACTTGGGACATTAGTAGGTAACCCAGACCCCAAAAGAAGCCACCAGCGGTAAGCAGTAGACGGGGACCAAACCGGTCATTTAGCCTCCCGGTACCTATACCCATAAACCCGACCAAGAGTATATTAAGTGAGAAAGCAGCTGAAATCATCGCTCTCGTCCAGCCAAACTCCGCCAGTACCGGCTCAAGGAAAACACCAAAACTATAAAATCCTCCGGCAGCTATCATCATAACGGCAAACGCCACCGAAACTATGACATAACCGTAGAATAATTTATGTTTCCTGTCTTCAATCATGCATAAATACCCTACAAGAGTTGCTTCTCCTATTAACCCTGACCAATCATACCCTCGCCGTGCCCATAATTAAGGTAATAATACTCTTCAACCAGAAAAGGAGTCGAGAGCTATTTATTGGTTTTCAACTTCTTTTTGGAGACTCCAAGAAGGATAAAATAAGGCATAGAAACCTAATAACCGCATCAATTCCCAAAACCGGTCCAGCCTAATTCCAAGATGTTTCTTTCCTACAATTCTCCTAATTTTATATTTGTCCAACAATCATACTGGTACTGGGGGAATGGGTCAATATAACCAAACTATGTTTACCCACCTCATAAAGCGATGGTATGCCGTCATAACTCTAAATGTCAAAATTACTCCCTCCCTCATAGTCATATTAACCTAAAAGATGTAATAACAACCAGCAGCTAACTATCTGACGCCAAATCTGTTAAACTATTTATGGTATAACATGAGGAAATTTGCCAGGACAATATCCGGGGTTACCCCGGTAGCAGTTATGACACGTCCGATGGAGTGCCCAGGGGAGTGTCTTTACTGTCCCACCTACCCAGCTACGCCTCAGAGCTACACACCGGAGTCGCCAGCGGTACTGCGGGCTAATAGTTGCGACTATGACGCCAGGAAGCAAATGAAGCTTAGACTAAAAGTGCTCTCGGAAATGGGACACCCCACCGATAAGGTTGAACTGATAGTCATGGGAGGCACTTTCCTGGCTTCCCCTATAGACTATCAATATCAATTCATCAAGGATTGCTTTGATGCCCTAAACGACGAAGAATCAGACACGCTAGAAGAGGCAAAACAAATTAACGAAACCGCTACCCATCGTTGTACTGGGCTGTGTATCGAGACCAGACCGGACTGGTGCCGTCAAAAGGAGATAGATCGGATGCTTGAGTTTGGCGCCACCCGGGTTGAACTTGGCGTTCAAACGTTGGATGATAAAATCTACCGTCTGGTAAGAAGGGGGCATAAAGTGGCAGATACAGTTAATGCCACCACACTACTCCGAGAGCATGGTTTTAAGGTGCACTACCACTGGATGCCAGGATTACCCGGATCGACTCCGGAAGAGGACTTAGAGCTATCTCGAAACCTATTTGACGATGCCCGCTTTAAACCGGATGGCTTAAAGCTATACCCGACCATGGTGGTGGCCGGTACTGAGCTAGAACAGTGGTATCGGGATGGACGCTACCAGCCATATGACATTGACACAATGATTAATCTGCTGGTTGAGATCAAGTCTATTGTGCCCAAGTATGTTAGAATATCAAGGGTGCTACGTGATATCCCCGCCAAGTTTATTGTTGGTGGTTGTAAGGATTCACTACGGGGGGTGATTAAACAGTGGATGAAGCAGCAAGCAATTGATTGTAAATGTATCAGATGTCGGGAGTATGGTCACCGAGCCCGTGGTGGTTGGGAAATAGGGACACCCCGGCTGGTACGGACGGATTATGACGCTTCTGGAGGTAAGGAGATTTTCCTCTCTTTTGAGGACACACAGGAAACATTGTTTGGCCTGCTGCGGATGAGAATCCAGTCCAAACCCATAGTTACACTAGAACCAGAACTCAAGGGAAATTTGGCCCTAATACGGGAGCTGCACATATTCGGACCAGAGGTCCCCCTCAGTGAACAAAACGCAGAGGCCGCCCAGCATAAGGGGTTAGGTAAAGCTCTATTAAGTGAAGCCGAGCGAATTGCTGGTGAGGAGTTCCAAGCTCGGGGAATGGTAGTTTTGAGCGGCGTTGGCGCCAAGGAATACTACCATACCGAGTTTGACTATCACTCCGAGGGAAACTACATGGTTAAGAACCTACCGCCTAATATGACAAAAGTCAACCTTTATCCATCTTAATCTGCTGCAGTCTAGCATCCCCAACGCCAAAGTGATGGGCTATCTCATGCCTCACTACTCTCTGTACCTCCGCCGTAATATCCACCTCATACCGGCACCCGATCTCAATCGGATTCTGGAATATAGTTATTTTATCCGGTGGTACCAGTCCGTAATGGCTACCCCGCTGGGTTTGGGGCACACCTTCGTAAAGACCCAATAGAGTCTGACCACGCTTTAGCCCTGCCTGTACCAGTTGACCCTGCGTCGGCCTATCCTCCACCACCACATCAATATTCTCCAGCTTAGTGCAAAACTCTTCTGGTAAACTATAAACCGCCCTTGCCACCAACCACTTAAATCCTTCTCTATCCATAACCTAATCTCCTGTTACGGCAACCACCATCATCCTCAACCAGCCCATCATAAGTATCCTAACCAGTCACATCCTCCCTTTCGTCAATCCCGGCTAAACTACGAGCAAGCCTCACCTTAGCAGCCATGTCTGTCTGACGCTCAATCATAATCTTCTGCGCCATCGGTGAGCCAGCCCCATGCATTGACTCAGTTCGAAAATTAAGCGCTATTTGCCCAAAGGTCATCGCATGAAGGAGCATCAACATCCGATACCGTACTTCGGTGGATACATCGGGAACCCCTCTAAGGTATTTATCAATATATGCTCCAATCACCGGGTGCCTAAAGTCCTTCTCAGAAGGGGCGGTTACCAGAATACCGCCAGCAATATCTTCAGCAAGCCGACAAAGTTCATAGGGGAACCTAGTTACATTATGCTTGCATGCATTGGCTAAAAGCATATTATCCTGATAGTTACCCGACCTTGTCTGCCACCCTTCGTAAGCGCAGGCCAAGCCACCGCTATACATCGTTTCCACCAGGTGAATCATCTCTCCAATCTTCTCTCTAACATGAGGAGCGTTACGTATCCCGTTGTAATCCGCCATTGAAGCTGTAGCGCCTATGAGCACATCACTGATGCCTGGTTTGCAACCACCGTAACTCTGTCGGTGATAAGCAGCGAATCTCTCCACCAGCATAATGGCAAATTCCACCTCTCCACACATAAAAACCCTCTCCCAGGGCACAAAGACATTATCCAAAATAGTTAGCGTCTCCTGGGCACCGAAATTGTAATTACCGACATCAATGTCACCTTCCTCAAGCTTACGCGTATCACAGGATTGTCTCCCATAAATAAGGATTATACCTTCAGTGTCCATCGGTACAGAGCAGGCTACGGCATAATCCTCGTCACCTTTCCGCATGTTGAGGGTTGGCATAATAAGCATTTCATGCGAGTTTACACTTCCGGTTTGACTGGCTTTTGCCCCCCGTATGATAATTCCGTCACTCCTCCGTTCTACTATATGCACAAACATATCCGGGTCAGCCTGTTGGCTTGGCACCACCCCCCGCTGACCCTTGACATCGGTCATAGCTCCCTGGATACAGAGATCATTCTCCTGTACATATTTCAGCCACTCTCTGAAACGCTGATGATAGGTGGTTCCATATCTCTGGTCGACCTCATAGCTAGCGCTGAACACCGCATTAATCCCATCCATACCAACACACCTCTGAAAACAACAGGCCGTTCTCTGCCCCAACCTTCGTAAAAGTTTTACCTTCTTGACCATATCTTCAGTACTTTTGAAAAGGGCATTAAATCTGTTTACCTTTTCCCCGGTAAGCATTGAGTTGGTGGTGGCTAAATCCTCACTCTCCGGTTCATGGGTAAGCTTGTAGGTCATAGCCACAGCATTGGTTGATGGCCTGATAATGGGGTTATCAACCCGATCAGCTACTTCTTCCCCAAGCAGATAAAGATTCAATTTAAGCTGGCGTAGACTTTCAATGTACTCACTAGCTGTCCTTAGTGACATAAAACATCACCTCCTTACTCTATTATAAAAATTTCTGGCTTCTCTCCGGAAAGAACTGGCAAATTTTAGATGCTGTCCAATTGCGACAGGTCAAACTTCATCCCATCCCGGGCAGCCAGCACCCGTACCCCGGTCCGCCGGGATAGCTCCTTGACTATCTCCCACGGCTTTGCTCGCCACATAGTCATACCAAAATGGGTCAAAATAGCTACTTTTGGCTTTAATTCCCCAATAATATGCTCAACATCAGGCACTGATAGATGGTCAATGGATAGATTTTGCTCCACGCTAACCACATTTATAATTAATAGCTCACCACCATAGTTATGACACAAGCCATCAAAATAGCGGCTGTCGGCAATATAGGAGAAGGTATGCCCACCAGCGGTAAAGAGCATACCATAAGTCTCTACCTCGTGGATGTGCCGAACTGGAGTAGTAAAGGATACATCGCCTATAGAATAAGACTTACCTTCCTGCAAAACCTCAATACCATCCAGAAAGCCTCTCAAGTATGAGAATACGACTGGCTCAGTTCCCAGGGCATCAGCCGGAGCGAACAACCAGCCCCGACGTTTAAAGCCACCCTGAGTCATCGCCTCAACCATAACATTGACATCCGACGAATGGTCCAGGTGACGATGCGACAGAATGATAGCGCTGAGCTTTGCCCCCCAGAGTTTCCTTTTAGTAGACTGCACAATACAACCAGGCCCAGGATCAAGGAGTATTTCGGTGCCACTCAAGTTCAACCATAAGCCACCTGAAGCCAGAAGCTGACTGATAACCATAAATCTAGCACCAGCCGTTCCCAGAAAGGTTATTTCATCCTCCACAGTGCTATAACTATAGACCATAGCTTCAACTTTTACAATTGCCCCCCCTTTGACGGCCACGGGGGTAACCGACTAAAA
The DNA here is from genome assembly GCA_964342215.1 of uncultured Dehalococcoidales bacterium. GTDB lineage: Bacteria > Chloroflexota > Dehalococcoidia > Dehalococcoidales > CAYFEZ01 > CAYFEZ01. The sequence goes on from CAYFEZ010000008.1 coordinate 5,127, forward strand.
TAGTTCAAATACCGACGAAGGGGAATGAAATGGATCAGCTTTGGGCACCGTGGCGTGTAGAATATATCCAGATGGAAAGTCCAGCCGGATGCATTCTCTGCAAAAAACCACGGCAAAATAATGATACAGCAAACTACATCCTGTATCGTGGAGCCAAAAACTTCATCATTCTGAACCGCTATCCCTATAATCCGGGACACCTGATGATAGCTCCCTACCAGCACACAGCTAATCTGGAGGAACTAACTGAGGAACAGCTTCACGAGCACTTTGATATAGTCAGCCGAAGTATCATGGTTCTGAAACAGGTACTTAATCCCGGCGGCTTCAACCTTGGTATGAATATAGGGATGGTGGCTGGCGCTGTCATTGCAGATCATATCCACACTCACATCGTACCCCGTTGGCAAGGTGATACCAGCTTTATGACGGTAATATCTGATATGAGGGTACTTCCTGAAGCCCTAGATGAAACCTATAAAAAACTAAAAGATAAATTCTCCTGAAAACGTCTGCCCACCCGGTTTCCCTTATGCTTACGAGTGAACGATGGTATTCCAGAGAAAAATTCTGGTGCCCCCAAGCGAATTCGAATCGCTGTTACCGGCTTGAAAGGCCGGTGTCCTAGGCCTCTAGACGATGGGGGCGCACCATTAAAGTATAGCAGAGACACTACCAACCGACAAGGCTATAATGTGCTACAATAACGCAGGAGATAAGATGGAGAAAGGTAGCTGGTTAAGTAAAAACTATGCTCGCCTGTTAGCGATACTCTTTGTTGTGGCTATCACAATTACCATCTTTCTCCACCGACATAACATAGCTGAGTTTGAAAACCTGGGCTATCTAGGTGCCTTCCTGGTAAGTCTGATTGGTAGTGCTACTATTATCCTACCCGCTCCTGGAATCATCATCATTATGGCTCTGGGTACCGCCTTGCCTCCAGTTCTAGTCGGTCTCGTTGCCGGCACAGGAGCCGCTGTTGGAGAAATGACCGCTTACCTAGCTGGCTTTAGTGGACGAGGGCTTGTAGAAAACAGAAAGCTGTATGATCGGTTGGAGGGATGGTTAAATAAATGGGGAGTTGGAGTTATTTTTGTATTCGCGGCAACTCCTCTGCCTTTTGACATCCTGGGGATAGTTGCTGGTATACTCCGCTACCCCCCATGGAAATTCTTCCTCGCCTGCTGGTTTGGCAAAACCACAATATTAATAATCACGGCATGGCTTGGAGCTTACTGGTGGGAAGGCTTACTCCGCTTATTCACTTAATCTAGGCGGCCCCCATAAGCATGAAAGTCAGTCCATCACCACCCCGGTGAGCTCCCAAAATCCTGATGAGTACATTGGCTTGAGTTTGGGGCTACATTAAATTATACTGTGTGCCATATCCTCTAGCTGAACCAGATGCAAGGGGATAATCAACCAAGGGAGAAAGAACCATGCCCAAAAAGATTGGTATTGTGGGGGCGGCGGTGACACCCTTTAGAGCTAAATGGTACGAGAAGACCTATTATGAGTTGGCCCAGATGGCTACTAGAGAGGCAGTGCAGGACGCCGATATTTCTATCAAAGATATAGATGCCGTCTTCTACGGTATCTACAACGACATCTTTGAGAGAACCGCCATTCCAGAGCATCCGCTACAGGGCATCTGTGGCATGCAGAACAAATTTGGTATTCGAATCTCCTGTGGGGGGGCTACCGGTGCCTACACCATGTCGGCAGCTCATGCCTATCTGTCCGCAGGGAGATTTAAGACAGCCCTGGTTTTAGGAGTGGAGAAAGCCACCGATTGCTTCGACTTCTCCTCAATGTCAGCCACACCAGAGGTAATTAAGACCATTGCCTGGTCCGGGGATAGCTTCTTCGAGCAGAAGTTAGGCTGGTCAGCCTCAGATAGCTATGCTGAGGTTGTCCTGGGCTATATGGATGAACACCCCGATGATTTGAAGCCAGAGGTCACCGCCCAAATTGCCGCCCAGCTCAGCCAACAGGTCAGGGCCAATCCTTATGCCCAGAGGCAGTTTGACCAAGTAACCCCTGAGGAGGTAATGAACTCAAGGCTCATCGCCTACCCCTTCAAAGAACTGGAGATTTGTATCTATTCCGAAGGTGCCGCCGCCTTAATCCTCGCCGAGGAGGAAACGGCCAAGGCAATCTCCAAAATTAGTGGCAAACCAATAGTTTGGATAACCGGTGTCGGCGAGTCTAACGAACACTCCTTCGCCGGTAAAAACCAGAAAATAATGTCCCGAAGTATGTCCGACTATTACGGGTCGCACCGCGCTTATGAGATGGCTGGTATAAAAGACCCGCTCAAGACGATAGACATCGTGGAGCTTCACGATGCTTTTGTCCACCAACTTGAGATTAGTATGGCCGAGTTCGGCTTAGTGCCTCTGGGCGCGGCTGATTCCCTAATTGAAGATGGCATCATGCTTCCAGGCGGCCGGCTTCTAGTTAACCCTTGTGGGGGCTTAATCTATTGTGGGCACGCTGTGGGAGCTAGTAATATAATGTCGGCCTGGTCAGCCCGAAACGAGCTTATCAGTAGAAACCTTAAGACGGCTCTGGTGCACGGTACCGGCAGTACCGTCGCCCAATACACGGTGTGTCTGGTTCTAGAGCATGACTAGGGATAAAAAAGGGGTAACTTATGAAAGAAAAGAAGGTCATACCGTTTGAATACATCCCAGATGTGGCATCGAGAACAATAACTATCGAAAACAAAGACTACCTGCTGGCTAATGATGCTATGTACACCCTTTACGAACGGACTCATGGTGAGTTAAGCCCTTTCTTCTTGGCAATAAGGGATGAGAAAAAAATTCTGGGATGCAGGTGCACCAAGTGTGGACTGGTTAGAGTTCCTCCTTTCTTAACCACCTGTCCCGATTGTAACTTCGCTCCAACTAAGCTAGTTGAAGTAGGGGATGTGGGCACAATGCTAAGCACACCGCCCATCACTTACTTCGCCACCGCTCTATTCTTGCATATGGCTCCTTTTGGCCGGGGGCGGGTAATACTGAGTAGAGCAGAGACCGCGTTAAGTGTCAACATCTACACCACTACGGGCATACTAGTCCCCGGATTAGTCAAGAAAGGTACCGAGGTAAAGGTGATTTTCAGGGATGAGCGAATTGGAGAGATTACCGACATATTCTGCGTAGCCACTGCCGAGCTAACCAAGGAACAAATTACCCGAAAAGGGCTGCAGGAATCAGAACTCAATTGGGAAGCCATGGTTGAACCTGAGCTCCCTCAGGCTAGTAATAAGGATGTGACTGCTTACCAGCAGATTCTCCGAGAAATACAAGCCCGGGGAGAGGAAATGAACCAAGCCGAGCATTGTCGCCAGGACATTACCGGTTGGAAGCGGGACATTCAGGTCAAGACCATCGGTGGGGAGTTTACTATCGAGATTGACGATGGTAACATTAGAATTGTAGAGAAGCCAATCCAGTCACCTGATTTTGTCATGGTTTGCCAGAACCTTAATACCCTCCGCAACGGTCTAGCTTATAAGGGGGCACTTACCGATTCCATAATAATGAAGAAGTTGTGGATTAGCAAAAACATCGAATTTACCACCATCTTCAAACTAGACCGGATGGCTCGCTCCTTAGCAAGAGCCAAGAAGAATTAGCCGGGAATAATCTGGAGAACGGCCAATGAATTTTGAATTAACCGAAGAGCAGAAGATGATTGTCCATTCGGCCAGAGAAATAGCCCGAGAGTTTGGGCCGGAATACTGGCGAGAAAAAGAACAGCGGGAAGAATTCGGTAGCGAGTTCTGGAAAGTCATCGGTAATGCCGGGTTTACCGGCATAATAATTCCTGAAGAATACGGTGGGGCCGGTAAGGGTATGGTCGAATTACTCATCGCCATGGAAGAATTAGCGGCCAATGGGTGCGGTATGGGTGGTGTGTGGTATCTAGTCCTGACCGAAGTTTTCGGTGCCTTAAGCATAATACACCATGGAACGGTGGAACAGAAAGAGAAATATCTGCGCGGGATGGCAAAAGGGGAGATTGAATTTTGCATGGCACTTACTGAGCCAGACGCGGGGTCGAATACGCTTAATACCAAAACAATAGCCAGAAAACAGGGCGACCAGTGGATAATAAGTGGTAACAAAACATTTATCAGCGGGATTGATAGAGCCAACGGGGTGATGATTTTGGCCCGAACAACCCCCAAAGAAAAGGCTCCCTCAAAAACACACGGGCTGACTCTTTTCTTGGCCGATTTACCCCACCCCGCCGTAACGGTCAACCCGATACCAAAGCACGGTGTAAACTTCTCGCATTCCTGTGAGGTTGGCATCAATGATTTAGGACTGCCCGAAAGTGCCCTCATGCCACCATTGGATAAGGGATGGCACTCGCTACTTGATACGCTCAATTCGGAAAGAATGAGCCTTACCGCCGCCGCTATCGGCATTGCCCGGCTGGCAATAAGTAAGGCAGTAGATTACTCAAAACAGAGACAGGTCTTCGGTAATGTGCCCATCGGGAGCTACCAGGCTCTACAGTTTCCCATAGCCGAAGCTTATGCTACCATTGAAGCGGCCAGACTTATGAATCTCAAGGCGGCCACGCTATTTGATAATAATGCGAAACAGGATGAGGTTGGGACGGCGGCCAATATGGCCAAGGCCGCGGCCGTTAGCAATGCTATTAAAGCAGTCTACTGGGCAATGCAGACTCTGGGTGGTTATGGGTATGCTAAAGAATACGATATTGAGCGATGGTGGCGAGAGGTCAACCTGATTAGACTAGCCCCAATTACGCAGGAGATGGCGCTGAATTATATCGGACAGCATATACTTGGGATGCCGAGAGCCTATTCTTAAAAATGTATAACCTTTACCGGTGGCATATACCCAAATAGCCTTCAACGGGTTCTCCCAGCTATTTAATAACCAAGGGGGCTAAGGAGGTGATGGTGCTAAATAAGATATACAACAATTTTACCGCCGCCATAGCTGATGTTCCTGACGGTGTAGTCATTATGATGGGCAACTTTGCCGGGCCCGGGGGTTTTCCACTCAACCTGTACCGGGCAATCCGTGACCGGGGAGTCAAGAACCTCACCCTCATCGCCAATACCGCCGGAGGTATCGGACTAACCCTCGATTTCGACGACCACAGAATGCTTTTTGAAAATAAGCAGGTGAAGAAGGTCATCGCTTCATTTCCCATTTCGGTATCACCAACCAACCCTACCCCTGCCGAGAGACAGATACTGGCGGGAGAGATAGAACTAGAGATAGTCCCCCAAGGGACCCTGGCAGAACGGATTAGAGCCGGCGGATACGGGCTCGGCGCTTTTTACACCCCTACTGGTGTCGGTACGGTAATCGAGAAGGGAAAGGAAAAAAGGATCATCGAGGGCAGAGAAATGCTTCTGGAATATGCCCTAAAAGCCGATTATGCCTTCGTTAGAGCCTACAAAGCCGATAAGCTGGGTAATCTCGTATATCGGGGTACGGCTCGCCAGTTCAATCCGTTGATGGCAGCAGCCGCCAGAGTAACTATCGCCGAGGTTGATGAGATAGTAGATGCAGGTACGCTTGATCCAGAAACTATCATTACCCCCGGAATCCTAGTTCAGCGTATAGTAAAAATAGCCAGTGACGAGGACTTTCCTCGTCACCCGGACCGAAGCTTCTGGGTTAAGCCAGATAAGGAAGGATAAAATGAAAGAACGCCTTACCAGAGAGCTTATGGCACTGCGGATTGCTAAAGAGCTTTTTGATGGTGCTGTAGTTAATCTGGGCATCGGCATACCAACTCTGGTTTCTAGCTATATCCCGGAGGGAATGACCGTCATCTTTCATACTGAAAACGGGGCCTTAGGGTTCGGGCATGTGGTTACCAACGATGAGTTTAAGGAGAACGCAGACATCGACCTGATTAATGCTGGCGGGCAATATGTGACTCCGTTGCCGGGGATGTGCTTTTTTCATCATGCCGATTCTTTTGGCCTGATCAGGGGCGGACATATTGACGTAACAGTTTTGGGAGCACTGCAAGTTTCGGCGAAAGGCGACCTAGCCAACTGGATGTTCCCGGAACGAGGAGTAGGTAATATTGGCGGCGGGATGGATCTGGTCGCAGGGGCAAAGAGGGTAATTATCGCAATAGAGCATACCACCAAAAAAGGGGAACCCAAGATTCTAAAAGAGTGCAACTTTCCCCTTACCGGGAAAGAATGTGTTAACCTAGTGGTCACCGATATAGCGGTTATCGAGATAACTACCGCAGGCATGGTACTCAAAGAGTATGCCCCAGGGTGGACAGTAGCCGAAATTCAAAGTCTCACCGAACCTAAACTCGAGATAGCCAAGGACATAAATGAGATTGAGTTTTAACTCTGGTTAAGAAATAAAAATGTCATTAGATTTAACTAAGCTAACTCCTCAAGTTACGAGTATGATATCCCGACTCAAGGTTAGCGCTAAAGAAAGATGGGAACGACTCCGCTATGCTCTGGATGTTATTCTGAGTCTGGATACTGACCTCGACCATTTAAAAAATAAGCTCACCTCCAGTAAGACCACGTGGCTGGTGGCTGGCTTAGCAGACGGTATTGACCAGCACTATCAGGCACCATCCTGCCCGGCAGAATTCACCATCCTAGCAACCGATGGCTCACATATTGATGTTGACCGGCACCGTTCCACTAGATGTTATCTCATAAACATCGGTAGTGTCGTTCTTCATTATGGTGCCCAACCCAGTGCTGTCTTGGAGAGTTTCCCCAGCCTCTATTCCAGGGAGGAAGACTTAGTTATTACCCCTGCCGGAACTAAGGGACGGGAACAACTTGTAGAGGGGTTGCTTTTAGGCATTAAGCGCGGTGTCGATGAGTGCCGCCAGCTAGCGAGACTGGCGGCGGAGCTGCCCCCGGATAGCTCCAGCCTAGCACTGCTTGACGGCTCTCTTATTCTCTGGGGACTGGAGGCTTACCCCGAATTTGTTACCGAGGCGCTGCTGAATAATGGTTTCCTCAGTTATCTTGATGACATAAAGAAACTTAATAACGATAAGCGGCTTGCCGTTGCCAGCTATATCAGCTTTCCTCGCAGCACTGATGTCGTTAATGCCCTACGGGTGGCTATCTGCCCTCATGACCCAGCAGACTGCGACCGCTATTGCCCATCGGGTGAGAAGAGAGACTGTGATGTGGTGGCTGGCGTTCAGGATCGGGAGCTATTCTCAGATTTGTTAAGCTGGGGAGAACGGTCAGCCGTCTTTATCAGTCAGTCGTCCATAGTCCGGAAGCACTATGGAGAACAACAAGTCTACTTTTTCTATCTGAGGGTAGACGACGAAATAGCCAGGGTGGAGATACCCCGGTGGGTGGCCACGGATGAGAGCCGACTCAGTTTGGTTCATACCCTGATTTTAGACCAGTGCCAGCGTGGGCAGGGATACCCAGTAGCGCTCAGTGAAGCCCATGAAAAGGCCGTGGTAAACGGGACGGATAGAGAAAACTTCTGGCAACTGTTAGAATTATCCTTGGTAGAAGAAAATATACCCAGCCCCAGCTCTGCCAAGAGCAAGAGCAAAAGGACAAGGTGGGTTTAGAAAAGGCAGAGGAGGTTACTGTGCATAAAGAAAAGTGGCCCGAGCACTGGGGGCGTATAACTACCGCGACTCTCATGCTTGGTACGCCGTCGACAATGGTGGGTATCGGGATATGGTTAATATGGGGTTAATAAAACGATCTCGGGGAGGATAAAAAATGGGAAGCAAAGGCAGAAAGAATGTAAAAAAACCCAAGCAGACAAAGGACAAGAAGACATAAAGGGAGATTAATAGGGTTTTCAAGTCCACCTTTATCCTATCTTTCCCAAATGGGGATAGGGTTACCCAATAAAAACTAAGGGGTAGGTCACAACTAAACATGCCTGAACTATCAAATAGAGTCGGTGAGGTCATCGAAGCCAGCACCACCGATTTTGTCGCCCAGTGCTACGAACTTTATCAGTCGCCGCCGCTGGGCAGTATGGTGAAGACCCGGGATTTACCGGTAGAGCTATACGGCATTGTCTATAATGCGGTTACCACCAGTCTTGAACCGGGGCGGCACCCTATTGCCCGAGGTAAGGACGAATCCAGTGAAGAGGAAATCTACCGCTCCAGCCCCCAACTTTTACAGCTCCTAAGGAGTGAATTCAGTGCCTTGGTGGTCGGGCACAAGCAGAATGACAACCTGTATCACTACCTACCGCCCAAGCCGGCCCGCATCCACGGCTTCGTTTACCTCTGTTCCCCCGAAGAGGTGAAGGAATTCAGCCAATCCTTCGGCTTCCTCAATATACTGGCCAATGCTCACCTGCCCGTAACTACAGATGAACTTATTGCTGCCTGTCTGCGGCAGATGAGCCCGGTATATGAAGACCGCCATGCCTTTTTGGTAGCCGCCGGTAAAGAGTTAGCCGTTCTACTCAGCGGTGAGCTTAACCAGCTTAAAGCTATTCTAGGGAGAATTAAACAGTGACGCTAGAAAATACACAGAGACTGGGCATTGTAACCTCTGGTTCATTAACTAAAGGGGTAGAAGTCAGACTAGATAGTTCGGCTTCGGTGGAGGATATGGCAGTGGGACGTTATGTAACTATTGAAGGAGAGAAACGGCGTTTCTTTGGTATGATAACCGATGTCAGCCTAGGCGTAACTGACCAGAAACTCACTCTTACCCCACCGGATGTTTCCGACCACTTTATTGCCGAAGTATTAGCCGGCACCAGTACCTATGGAACTCTCCATATCTTACCTATGCTCACCATTAGCGGTGTTACCACCAGCCTAATTGGGGGACCCCAACCAATTAAAACGGTCCCCAGCCACTTCTCGGCTGTAGACCTAGCTTCAGACCAAGATATGGAACTTGTCTTCGGCAAAGAGGATAAAACCAGATTCCATATTGGCAACCCCCTTGATATGGAAACTAAGGTCTGTCTTAATCTGGAGGAATTAGTCAAACGGTCTAATGGCATCTTTGGTAAGAGTGGCACTGGGAAAACCTTTCTCACCAGGTTACTGCTTATCGGCATGCTGCAGAAAGGAACGGCCGTGAATCTGGTCTTTGATATGCATAGTGAGTATGGCTGGGAAGGCAGTAGTGAGAAAGGTCGAAAGGTTAAAGCTCTAAAGCAGCTTTTCCCGTCCAGGGTAGCCGTATTTACCCTTGACGAAGAAAGCTCAAGGCACCGTGGGGTAAGCACCGACTTTGTGGTTCGGATAGGCTATAATGAGATTGAGCCGGAAGATATGGCATTGCTTCGCCAGACCCTGAACCTCACTGAAGCCGCTGTAGAAGCCGTCTACCAAATACGGCGAAAGTTCGGCGAAAACTGGTTACAGAGCGCCCTACACATGAAGGAATCCGGGGATACCAGAGAGTTGCTTGAGGAGCTGAATATACATGAAAGTACCTTTCAAAATTTACAGAGAGGACTGGCAAGCATCAGTCGGCTTCCTTTTATTGAGCCTCATACCCCAACCAATGCGGTGAAAAGCGTTCTTCAGTATCTTGACCAGGGGATAAACGTAGTTCTGGAATTTGGCCGCTTCAGGAATATTACCGCTTATGTCCTAGTGGCCAATATGCTCGCCCGCCGTATCTATACCCAATATCAGGAGAGAATGGAAAGGTCAATGGGGGAGGGTATTACTCCACCCAACCCTCTGGTGATAACTATTGAGGAGGCCCATAAATTCCTTAATCCAGAAGTAGCCAGCCAGACCATTTTTGGCACTATCGCCCGGGAGATGCGTAAGTATAATGTTACCCTGTTAGTAATCGATCAGCGACCCAGTGGCATTGATGATGAAGTGATGTCGCAAATCGGAACCAAAATAACCTGCCTGCTGGACAATGAGAAGGACATTGATAGTGTACTTGCCGGGGTATCCGGGAAAAGTGAGCTCAAATCAGTGTTAGCCAGGCTGGAATCCAAACAACAGGCACTCATCTTTGGCCCTGCTGTACCAATGCCGGTGGTCATTAGGACACGGGAATACGGTTCTACCCAATCCTATAAAGATTTTATCCCCACTGAACAAACCGAGAAAAGCATCAAAGACATCGAAGAGTTGTGGGAATAAAGGAAAGCTAAGTGAAGTTAACCCCGACATCCGGTCGCCACCGCCTGTATTACCTGCTTCGTTTGCTAAAGAGAAACCTCCAAATCCACTAAAAGATAGGTCTCCGTCTCCGAGTCTAGCCCAGAGGAAACCCCGTCATCTGATGAATGGGGTATTGACTAAAGTATATTCATAGTTTATAATGCAGTTGCAAATGAAAGGCATTAGTAAAAACCATACAACCTTAAATGCAACCGGGATGAGG